>DASQSC010000585.1:0-6450 GCA_035642555.1 Streptosporangiaceae bacterium
CCCTTGGCCTCGACTGCGGCGCCGCGCGGGTAGGCCCACACGATCAGGGGCATTCCCAGCCGCTGGGCGTCCTCGCGAACCTGCCGGTACTGCCGGAAGTCCGCCTCGGCGGCCGGGGTGCCCACGTACAGGGTGTAGCCGACAGCATCGGCACCCAGCCGCACCGCGTCGGCCACCGACGCGTGCAGCAGCGAGAGCGCCTCGGCATCGGATGGGATGTCGGTCTTGCCGTTCAGCTTCAGGATCAGCGGTATCTCGCCGGCATAATCCCAGTAGAACTTCTCGGCCAGCCCGACCTGCAGCGCGATGCCGTTGAAGCCGCCCTCGCGGGCGAGCCGCAGGATGTACCGCGGGTCGGCTACCGCCGGGTTGCCGGCGAAGTCGCGCGGGCCGTGCTCCAGCCCGTGATCATAGGGCAGGAAGATCGCGGTGCCGTTGCGCAGGCCGTGCTGGTGCAAGATCCGGGTCAGCCGGGCCTTCTTGCCTGTCCCCAGCCCGGCGCTGGTGATATCTGGCGGCGTTCTCATGCCCCAAGGCTCGCTCGCGGCTCGCTGGGGCGTCAGAGCCATTCAGCCCCCGCGGCCAGACCGTAAGTCACCCGGCACCGGGGGCACCGGCATCGCGCCGCAACGAGGCCAAGGTCCCCGCCGGGCTAGTCCTACGTCCATGACGAACAGGCATTGCGTCCCTTATGGCCAGCGGGGCGGCGCGCCACGATCTCTGTGTAAGAGCGGAACTTGTCTTAAGGAGACTGGAAATGGCCGGAATCCTGGTCGGAGTGGACGGCTCTGCCCACTCCCAGCGTGCCCTCGAATGGGCGATGAACGAAGCAGCTGTCCGCCACGCGCCGCTCACCGTCCTCACCGTCAACCCGATCGGCACCAGCGCGTGGACCGGCGCGCCGCTCCGGGCCGAAGCCGACGAGCCGGCCCGGGAAAAGGCCCGGCAGGCCGCGGCGGAAGCGGCCGACAAGGCCGCCGGACAGCTCACGGGCGAGGCCCGGCCCGCGTCGGTCACCGTGCGCGCGGTCAGTGGTTATGCGGCCGGGGAACTCGTCAGCGGCTCGCGGCATGCTGATCTGCTCGTGGTCGGCTCCCGCGGCGCGGGCGGATTCGCCCGCCTGGTCCTGGGCTCGGTCAGCAGCCAGGTCGCCCACCACGCGCACTGCCCGGTGGTCATCATCCCGCCGGAAGAGCGCGGGTAAGCCGATCCGTTCCGCGCCGGTCCGGCGCCTTAGCTGCTGGGACCAAGGTCCCTGCACCAGCATTGGCCTGCACTGGTGCACAATGACTGTGGGGGGTGAGCGTGACGGCACCAGCAGGGGACTGGCCGGGCGAGGCAGGGGCTTCGCCGCGCCGGTTCCAGCGGTCCGAGCGCCGGCCGCCGCCGGTTCCTACGGGCGCGGGCGGGCATGCCAGCGATCTGACGCCGCTGCCGGATCTGCTGCACGGGCGGGCGCTAGCCGGCCCGGTGCGGCAGGAGCGGCCGGTCTACGTGGACCTGCTCCCGCCATGCAACGCGGCCTGCCCGGCGGGTGAGAACATCCAGGGCTGGCTCGCGCACCTGAACGCCGGCCGGCGGGAGCAGGCGTGGCGGCTGCTCGCAGCTGACAACCCGTTCCCGGCGATCCACGGACGGGTGTGCTATCACCCGTGCGAGGGCTCCTGTAACCGGGCCGAGCTGGACAGCCCGGTGTCGATCCACGCGGTGGAGCGGTTCCTGGGGGATCTGGCGCTGGAGCACGGCTGGCAGTTCCGCCGTCCCGTGCCGGGCAGCGGCAAGCGGGTGCTGGTGATCGGCGGCGGCCCCAGCGGGCTGTCGGCCGCCTGCCACCTGGCGATGCTCGGGCATGGCGTCGAGATCCGGGATGCCGGGCCGGAGCCGGGCGGGATGATGCGCTACGGCATCCCCGAGTACCGGCTGCCCCGGGACGTGCTGGCAGGAGAGGTGGGCCGGATCGCGGCCCTGGGGGTTCAGATGAGTGCCGGTCACCGGGTCACCGACCTGGCGGCCGAGCGCCGTGAGGGCGGCTTCGACGCGGTATTCGTCGCGGTCGGGGCACACCTTTCGAAGCGGGTGGACATTCCCGCCCGCGATACCGGGCCGGTGCTGGAGGCGGTGTCGTTCCTGCGCGGAGTCGCATCGGGAGAGCGGCCGGTGATCGGGCGGCGGGTGGCGGTGTATGGCGGCGGGAACACGGCGATGGACGTGGCACGCACGGCCCGCCGGCTGGGCGCAGAAGAGACGCTGGTGATCTACCGGCGCACCCGGGAGCAGATGCCCGCCAGGGACGAGGAAGCGGCGGACGCGGAGCGGGAGGGAGTGCGGATCAACTGGCTGCGCACGATCACCGCGTTCGAAGGCCCGCAACTGCGGGTGGAGGTGATGGAACTCGACGAGGATGGTTTCCCGCGCCCGACCGGGCGGTTCGAGTCGCTGGGCGCGGACACCCTGATCCTGGCCCTGGGGCAGGAGACCGAGGCCGGGTTCATGCGCTCACTGGCTGGGGTGGAGTTCGGCCGGGACGGCACCGTGCGGGTTTCCCATTCACTGATGACCGGCTGCCCGGGGGTGTTCGCCGGCGGGGACATGGTCCCGGCCGAGCGGACGGTGACAGTCGGGGTGGGGCACGGCAAACGGGCTGCCAGCGAGATCGACGCCTGGCTGCGCGGCGGAACGCGGGAGACCGGGCCCAAGCACCCGGCAGCCACGTTCGATCTGCTGCATCCCTGGTACTTCGGTGATCACCCGCGCCGGCAGCAGCCCGAAGCCGAGCCCGCCGAGCGAGTCGCGGGTTTCGGGGAGGTGACAGGCGGGCTGTCTGCCGCGGAGGCGGAATTCGAGGCGGGCCGGTGCCTGTCATGCGGGAACTGCTGCGAGTGCGACGGCTGCCTCGGTGCCTGCCCCGAAGACGCGGTGGTCAAGCTGGGGCCCGGGCGGCGGTACCGGTTCGACTATGACCGTTGCACCGGCTGCCGGGCGTGCTTCGACCAGTGCCCGGTCCACGCGATCGATATGTTCCCTGAGCCACGCTCATGATGGTCACGGAGCCGAGCCGATGCGGGCGATAGTGGACGGCAACGAGGCGGCCGCGTCGGTCGCCTACCGGCTGAACGAGCTGTGCTGCATCTACCCGATCACGCCCTCGTCGCCCATGGCCGAGCTGGCTGACGAATGGTCCAGCCAGGGGCGCCCGAACATCTGGGGATCGGTCCCGTCGGTGGTGGAGATGCAAAGCGAGGGCGGCGCGGCCGGGGCGCTCCACGGCGCCCTCCAGGGAGGGTCGCTGGCCACCACCTTCACCGCCTCCCAGGGCCTGCTGCTGATGATCCCGAACATGTACAAGATCGCGGGCGAGCTGACCGCCGCGGTCATGCACGTGGCTGCCCGGTCACTGGCGGCCCAGGGGCTGTCGATCTTCGGCGACCATTCCGACGTCATGGCGGTCCGCCAGACCGGGTTCGCGCTGCTGGCGTCGGCCTCGGTACAGGAGGCCCACGACCTGGCACTGGTCGCGCAGGCAGCCACGCTGGCCACCCGGGTGCCGTTCGTTCATTTCTTCGACGGGTTCCGGACCTCGCACGAGCTGTCCACGGTCGAGCTGCTCGCCGACGAGGACCTGCGGGCGCTGGTCCCGGCCGGTCTCGTGCGGGCCCACCGCGGCCGTGCGCTGTCTCCGGAGCGGCCGTTCATCCGCGGCACCGCCCAGAACCCGGACACCTACTTCCAGGCCCGGGAGACGGTCAACCCGTTCTACGCCCGCGTGCCCGGGGCCGTGCAGGAGGCCATGGACAGGCTGGGCGAGCGCACCGGCCGCAGCTACCGGCTCGTCGACTATCACGGGCACCCGGAAGCCGAGCGGGTGCTGGTGATCATGGGATCGGGGGCCGAGACGGCGCGGGAGACCGTTGCGTTCCTGGCCGGGCGAGGGGAACGGGTCGGCGTGGCCCAGGTCAGGCTGTACCGGCCGTTCCCCCTTGAGGCGCTCGCCGCGGCGCTGCCGGCCAGCGCGGCGCGAATCGCGGTGCTCGACCGGACCAAGGAGCCCGGGTCGGCAGGCGAGCCGCTGTTCCTGGACGTCGTCGCGGCGCTGGCAGACGCGGCCGCCGACGGCAGGCGGGCGGTGATGCCGCTGGTGACCGGCGGCCGGTACGGCCTGTCGTCGAAGGAGTTCACCCCGGCGATGGCCGCGGGCGTGCTCGCCGAGCTGCGGCGCGAGGTCCCCCGTCGGCGCTTCACCATCGGGATCGACGACGATGTCTCCGGCACCAGCCTGCCGTATGACCCGTCGTTCGACATCGAGCCGCCCGCGACCGCGCGAGCGGTGTTCTTCGGGCTGGGCTCCGACGGCACGGTCAGCGCGAACAAGAACACGATCAAGATCCTGGGCGAAGACGGCCGGTACGCCCAGGGGTACTTCGTCTACGACTCCAAGAAGTCCGGCTCGCAGACCGTCTCCCACCTGCGGTTCGGGCCCGAGCCCATCCGCGCGCCGTACCTGGTGCGGCAGGCCGGCTTCGTCGGCTGCCACCAGTTCGGCCTGCTCGAGCGCAGCGAGGTGCTAGGCCGGGCAGCGCCCGGCGCCACCTTGCTGCTGAACGCGCCGTACCCGCCTGACCAGGTGTGGGATGCGCTCACCCGGCCGGTGCAAGAGCAGATCCTCGGCAAGGAAATCGAGCTGTACGTGATCGATGCCGCGCGTATCGCCCGGGAAGCGGGGCTCGGCGGCCGGATCAACACCGTGCTGCAGACTTGTTTCTTCGCGATCTCAGGGATCCTGGAACGGGAGCAGGCCGTCGGGCGCATCAAGACGGGCATCGCCGGGGCCTACGGCCGGCAGGGCGCCGAGGTCGTGCGGCGGAACCAGGCCGCGGTCGACCAGGCCCTGGCCGCGCTGCACAAGGTGCAGCTTCCTGGCCGGGTGACCGCCACCCGCGAGCCGCGGCCGCTCGTGCCCGCTGGCGCGCCAGAGTTCGTGCGCAACGTTACCGCCGTGATGATGGCCGGCCAGGGCGATGAGCTACCGGTCAGCGCGCTGCCACCGGATGGTACCTACCCCAGCGGCACCGCCGCCTACGAGAAGCGCAACATCTCCGACCTGGTCGCCGTGTGGGACCCGGACCTGTGCATCCAGTGCGGCAACTGCGGCTTCGTCTGCCCGCACAGCGTGATCCGCTCCCGCTATTACCCGCCGTCCGCGCTCGACGGCGCCCCCGGCAGCTTCCGCTCGGCACCGCTGAACGCCCCCGGGCTCCCCGGTGCCCGTTACACGCTGCAGGTCTATGCCGAGGACTGCACCGGCTGCCAGCTGTGCGTGCAGGCGTGCCCGGTGTCGGCCGGGGGTGACCCGGTGCGCAAGGCGATCAACCTCGCCGAGCGGGAGCCGCTAGTGGCGGCCGAGCGGGAGAACGTCGCTTTCTTCGAGACCCTGCCCCAGCCGGACCGGGCCCGGGTGGACTTCGGCACGGTCCGCGGCACGCAGTTCCTGCAGCCGCTGTTCGAGTTCTCCGGCGCCTGCGCTGGCTGCGGCGAGACTCCCTACCTCAAGCTGCTGTCGCAGCTGTTCGGCGACCGGCTGATGGTCGCCAACGCGACCGGCTGCTCGTCGATCTACGGTGGCAACCTGCCCACCACGCCGTGGACGGCCGGGACCGACGGCCGTGGCCCGGCCTGGTCGAACTCCCTGTTCGAGGACAACGCCGAGTTCGGCCTCGGGCTGCGGCTGGCCGCCGACCGGCACGCCGAACTGGCCCGCGGCCGCCTCGCCGAGCTGCGGGAGCAGGTCGGCGCCGAGCTGGCGGACGAGATCCTGGCCGCGCCGCAGCAGCGGGAGTCGGAGCTGGCGGCACAGCGGGAACGGGTCGCCGAGCTCGCGCGCCGCCTCGAACGGCTGGCGGGGCCGGCCGCCGAGGACCTGCGCAGCGTGGCCGATCACCTGATCCGGCGCAGCGTGTGGATAGCCGGCGGGGACGGGTGGGCCTACGACATCGGCTCCGGCGGCCTCGATCACGTCCTGGCCAGCGGGCACAACGTGAACGCGCTGGTGCTCGACACCGAGGTTTACTCCAACACCGGCGGCCAGATGTCCAAGGCCACGCCGCTGGGCGCGGTGGCGAAGTTCGCCGCTGCGGGCAAGACCATGCCCACCAAGGACCTCGCGCTGCAGGCGATCGCGCTCGCCAACGTGTACGTGGCCCGGGTCGCCATGGGCGCCGACCCGCAGCAGACGCTGACGGCCTTCCGCGAGGCCGAAGCCTATCCCGGGCCGTCCCTGGTGATCGCCTACAGCCACTGCATCGCGCACGGCTACGACCTCAAGGACGGCCTCGACCAGCAGTACCGGGCGACAGCCAGCGGGCACTGGCCGCTGATCCGCTACGACCCGGCGGTGCGAGCCGCCGGGCGCAACCCGTTCTTCCTCGATTCCCCCCGGCCCCGGCTGACGCTGGC
>DASQSC010000586.1:0-3749 GCA_035642555.1 Streptosporangiaceae bacterium
GGGCCCGGCTGCGCCGGCCTGACGGCGGCGCAGTGGCCGAGATCCGCACGCCGTCCCTGCTGGCCTCCCGCGGGCCGCGGCGGCTGACCAAGCTCGTGCTGTTCCCGGTCCGGTTCCTGTTCACCGCGCAGACCGGCCGGGTGGGCACCAACTCACTGGCGGCCGAGCACTACTGCGCCAGCCCGGACGCGCCAGCCGCGGAGCTGGTCACGGCGGCCCTCGCCTGGCGCCGCGAGCCGCCGGCCGCCGGCGAGGCGGCAGCGCTGCTCGGCCGCGACCTGCTCTCGCTCTACCTGCACTACATCGACGACCACATCGGGCGCCTGCACGCGGCCGGCGAGCACCGCCTGGCCAGCCGCTTCGGCCGGTGGCGGGCCCGGCTGCTGGCCTGAGCGCCCGCCGGACCGGGCTCGCCGCCCGCACCGGCACGTGAATCCCTGAGCGCGACCCGGATCGCCTCGCCGCCCCGTAGGCGCGTGAACCGGCGGCGGGTCAGGCGGAGCGCCTGCCAGCGGGCCACCGGTCGCGGATGCCGTGCCAGGCCTGGGCCAGCGGGGGCACGGCCGCGCGGAGCTCGGCCGGCGAGCGGGTGTAGGCGATCCGTATCCAGTCCCGGTTGGCGTCGGCCGTGCTCAGCAGCCGGCCGGGGACCACGGAGACCCCGCGCCGCAGCGCGGCCTGGGCGAACGCGCCGCCGTCGGCCCCGCCCGGAAGTTGCACCCACAGGGTCAGGCCGCCCTCCGGAAGCTCCCAGGACCAGTCGGGTACCTGCTGGCGCAGGGCGGCGTGCATGACATCGCGCCGGGCCCGCAGCCGGCCGGTGCGCCACCGCACGATATCGGCGTGCTTGCTGGCAATCACGGCAGCGGTGACCGCCTGCCCCAGGACGTTGCTGCCCAGGTCGGCGGCTGCCTTGGCTGCGGCGAGCCGGCTGATCATGGGCCTCACCGCGCGGATCCAGCCGATCCGCAGGCCGCCCCAGTAGAGCTTGGACAGCGACCCGATGGTCACCAGGTTCGGCAGGCCCGGCTCCGCAGCGGCAAGCGGCGGGGGCAGGCTCCGGTTCGGGCCGGTCCGGAGCGAGTGTTCCGCCAGCGTCATGTCGTCAACGAACAGCGTGCCCGGATGTGCCGCGGCCAGCTCCGCGATCCGGAGCCGGCTGGCCGCCGGCATCACCAGCCCGGTCGGGTTGTGGTGGGCCGGGATCAAGTACACGAGCGCGGGCCGGTGGGTGGTGACGGCCCGGGCCAGCCGGTCGGGGTCCAGCCCGTGACTGGCTGGCAGGCCGATCGGGCGCGCGCCCGCCCGGTGCAGCGCGTCAATGGCGCCGGGGAACGTGGGGTCTTCCACCACGACCGCCTGGCCCGGGATCACGAAAGAGCGCATCAGCAGGTCGATCGCCTGCTGCCCGCCGGTCGTGACCAGGATCTGCCCGGACGTGGCCGGCAGGCCGTGGCGGGCGGTCAGCAGTTCCGCGAGCGCCGTGCGCAGCTCCGGCAGTCCCAGCGGAAAGTAGCCGGTCGTGCCGATGACCGCCCGGCGCTCCGCCTCGCTGAGAACGGTATCCGGATCGCAGAGGGCGGCGGTCACCTGAGGAGCGCACTCGACCGCGGCCAGCGTCAGGTCCACCTCGACGCTCGATGCCTGCAGCAGCCCGGCGAACAGGCCGTTGGCGCGGTGGACCGCTGCCGCCGTGGTGACATGCGGCGCGATCCTGGTGCCCGCCCCCTGCCGCGTCTCGGCGAGCCCTTCGTCTCGCAGCAACTGGTACGCGGCGGCGGCGGTGTTCCGGCTCACCGACAGCGCGCTGGCCAGCTCGCGCTCGGGCGGCAGCCGCAGCCCGGCCGGAAGCTCGCCGGTGTCGGCCAGCATCGCGATCCGGTCGGCGAACAGCCGGTACAGCGGCCCGTCCCAGGCCGGCCACCGGCTCAGCAGGTCGGCGAGGGCGTCCCCGCTGATCTTCGAAACAGCCACATCGCTCCCAATTGGCACTACTGCAATGAGACCAATTGTGACACGGTAGACCGGCCAGAGGGGAGGTCCTTCATGATCGGGCTGGTGATCAGCCTGGCCGCGGTCCCGGTCCTAGTGGCCGCGGCGCTCATCGTAACCATGGCCGGCATCCGGACCGGGGACCGGCCGGGGGATGTGACCGTCGCCGCGCGGATGGGCCGGGTGGAGCACCCGGACGGATGCTGGCGGGTAGTGGTCGCGACCGTGCGCAACCCAGGGCCGGAGCCGGTCCTGGTGGGACTGTCGGTTCGCGGCACCGTGCTGCCCGGCTGGCTGGACGGCGGGCTGACGGTCACCGTTCCGCGGCGTACCACCCGGCGAGGTCTCCGCCCGGGCCGGCAGGCCGTGCTCGGTGTCACCGGGCCCGGGGCGACCGGGCAGTGGCAGGTACCCGTCGCCACCCGGCTCCCCCGTTGCCGGCTGGTCGCCGTGTCCGGCCAGGCCGGGCGGCTGCGGGTACTCAGGGTGCCAGTCGCAGCGCAGGGCCAGGGCCCGCGGCAGGACAGCGCTCAGCCAGGGCTCCGTCGGCCGGGCTGCTGACCCACCGCCCAGGCCGGGTTCCGCATAGTTCCGGGGATCCGCCCGGGATCCGCTGGAGCGGACCCCGGCCCCTTGCCCCGCCGCCCGAACCGGGGTCGACGGATCCCGGGATGGCCCGCTTACGCCGGTACCAGCGCCGGGTACTCCGCCAGGACGGTGGCGGCCGCGGCGAGGTCGCCGTCCAGCGGCCGGTCCTCGATCCGGCGGTCGAGCGCGGCGTCCGCCACGGCGAAGGCGCGGCTCAGCGCGCCCGGGCCGGGCTGGCGGTCCTGCATCCGCAGCGCCCGGACGGCGGCGGTCAGCTCGCTCGCCAGCACCACCCGGTAGGCGGGCACGGCATCGCCGGTGGCGCGGACGGACTGGGTGGAAAAGCCCGCGTGGTCCTCCACCCCGCGCGACAGCACGGCGTTGCCGAGCGCCGCGGGCGTCGCGAACCGGCGCAGGTCGGCCACGGCGGACTGGGCGACGTACTCCAGCAGCATGATCCCGGAACTGGCCGGCGTCTCCGCCTGGAACGGGTTCAGCCCGGTGAACGCGGGCTCGACCAGCGTGCCGAGCCGGGCCGCGGACAGCGCCGCGGTCTGGAACAGCGCCGCGCGCAGGGTGTCGAGCGCGAGGCCGACGTAGGCGGCGTGGAAGTTGCCGTTGTGCCACACGGCCCGGCCAGCGACGTCGATCAGCGGGTTCTCGCAGGCGGAATTGAGCTCCCTGGTCACCACGCCCTCCGCGTAGCCGAGCGCGTCCACCGCGGGCCCGTGGACCTGCGGGAAGGCGCGGTACCCGTACGGATCCTGGATCCGCGCCGGGCTGGTCCGCTCGGCGGCGAGCAGCTCGCGCATGGCCGCCGCGACCCGCTGCTGTCCCGGGTGCGGGCAGGCCAGGTGGACCGCTTCCGCGTACGGCTCCCGCGACCCGCTCACGGCGGTCAGCGACAGCGCCGCGATCACCACCCCGGCGCGGACCAGCCCGGCCAGGTCGTTGCAGGCCAGCGCCGCCTCGCCGAGGGTCTCGGCGTTGCTGCTGATGAACGCGAGCGCATCGGCGGAGCGGATCGCCAGCCGCGGCGCCGGCCCGCTGCCGGTCCGCCATTCCTGCTCGCCGAGCAGGCACAGCCCGGCCGAGGCCAGGGCGGTCAGGTCGCCGGTGCCGATCGCGCCGTACATCGGGACCGGCGGCGTGAACCCGCGGTTGATGGC
>DASQSC010000587.1:0-3503 GCA_035642555.1 Streptosporangiaceae bacterium
TCGCGACCTGGTACGCGGTGGCGGGGCCGCCGCCGACCGCCGCGGCCGACCGGTCCAGCCGGCCGGCGTGGTGGGCGAGCAGCTCATCCACCCTGGCGTGCACGCTGGCGGCCACCGGCCCGTGCGCTGGCAGCAGCCGCAGGTCCGGCAGGGCCTGCATGAGCCGGAGCGACCCCAGGTAGTCGGCGAGCGGCTGCCTGCTCTCCACCGGCTCGAACCCGATGGACGGCGTGATGTGCGGCAGCACGTGATCGCCGGCGAACAGCAGCCCGGCCGCCAGGTCGGCGAACACCACGTGCCCCTGGGTGTGGCCGGGGGTCGCCAGCACCCGCAGCGAACGGTTCCGCAGCTCGATCTCCTGGTCATGGGCCAGCCACCGGTCCGGCGCCTCCCAGGTGGCACCGTCCGGCGGAGCGGGCTCAGCGGCGCCCCGCCCGGCCCCGCCAGTTCCGGCCCGCCCGGCCTCGTCCCGCTCGCCGTCGCGAGCGGAGCCGCCGAACAGCGCCCGCAGCCGCTCCAGCACCGGCCCGGCGCCGCTCGCCCGCAGGCCCGTCAGCTGCGGCCCGACCGGGTGCGCGGACCTCCCCAGGATGAGGTCGATCGAGTCCCGCTCGCCGCTGCCCAGGCTCACCCGGGCGCCGAATTCCCGCCGCAGCTCGATGGCCTGCGTGTAGTGGTCGCGGTGCACGTGGGTGACGAAAATCTGCCGGATGTCGCCCGGCTCGCAGCCGATCTCGCCCAGCGCCTTGGCCAGCACCTGCCGCGACTCGGCGAGCGCCCAGCCGCCGTCCACCAGGACCAGCGAGTCCCCGTCCTCGATCGCGTACACGTTGACCGCGCGCAGGCCGTCGGAGGGCAGCGGCAGCGGGATCCGGTGCACCCCGGGTGCCACGGCGAACGCGCCAGGCTCGGTCCAGTCCTGGCGCACGGTGGAGGTCTCGGCGGGCACGCGCAATCCTTCGCATCTGGGAACTATCTGCCCCCCATAGTGCCGTAGCCGCACGACCGGCCGGTACGCGGGCCGTCCCGGGCGCCCGTTCCGCCCGTCCGGGGTGCCCGAGCCGTCCGGGTTCGCCGTCAGCGGAACGGGCGGGCTCACCGGCCGTCGCGGGAAGACCCGCGCCGGTGGCGGTGTTCTGCAGGCATGTCGACCGCCAACTGGCACGCGATGCGCTCGTTCAGCCGGGACCGGTCGGTCACGCATCAGCGCATCAAGCCCGGCACCGTCCGCCGGATCATTTCCTATGCCCGGCCGTACCGGCTCGACCTGGCCCTGTTCCTGACCCTGACCGCGGTGTCGGCGGTCATCATCGTCGCCGTGCCGCTGCTGCTCAAGACGATCGTGGACAACGGCATCCTCAAGCACGACACGGCGGTGGTGCTGGCGGTCGCCGGCGTGGTCGCGGGGCTCGCGGTGGCGGGCGCGGGCCTGTCGATCGCGCAGCGCTGGTACTCGGCGCGGGTCGGCGAGGGACTCATCTACGACCTGCGCACCCAGGTGTTCCGGCACGTCCAGCAGCAGCCGATCGCCTTCTTCACCCGGGCCCAGACCGGGTCCCTGGTCAGCAGGCTGAACAGCGACGTCATCGGCGCCCAGCAGGCGCTGACCACCACCCTGTCGTCGGTGGTGTCGAACGCGCTCAGCCTGATCCTGGTGCTCGCCGCCATGGTGTCACTGTCCTGGCTGGTCACCGTCGTCGCGCTGGTGCTGCTGCCGATGTTCGTGATCCCGGCCCGGCTGGTCGGCCGCAGGCTGCAGCGCCTCACCCGGGAGTCCATGCAGCTCGACGCGGAGATGGGCTCCACCATGACCGAGCGGTTCAACGTGGCCGGCGCGATGCTGGTGAAGCTGTTCGGGCACCCCCGGCAGGAGGAGCAGCTGTTCGCCGGCCGGGCCGCCCGGGTGCGGGACATCGGGGTGACCACCGCCATGTTCGGCAGCGCCCTTTTCATCGCGCTGACGCTGCTCGCCTCGATGGCCACCGCCGTGGTGTACGGCCTCGGCGGCGGGCTGGTGATCCACGGCACCTTCCAGCTGGGCACGCTGGTGGCGCTGACCGCGCTGCTCAGCCGGCTGTACGGCCCGATCACGGCGCTCTCGAACGTGCAGGTGGACGTGATGACCGCGGTGGTCAGCTTTGACCGGGTGTTCGAGGTGCTCGACCTGAGGCCGCTCATCTCGGAGCGCCCGGGCGCGGTGTCGCTGCCGGACGGGCTGACCGGCAACGGGTCCGGGCCCGCCGGGGCACCGGCGGTGGAGTTCGACCAGGTCTCGTTCCGGTACCCCACCGCCAGCGAGGTCTCGCTGGCGTCGCTGGAGTCGATCGCCGTGGCGGCCCCCGAGCATCCCAGCGCGGGCCAGGACGTGCTGCACGAGGTGAGCTTCACCGCCCCGGCAGGCCAGCTCACGGCGCTGGTGGGACCCTCCGGCGCGGGCAAGACCACCATCACCCACCTGGTGTCCCGGCTGTATGACCCGCGCTCGGGGGCGGTCCGCATCGGCGGCTACGACCTGCGCGAGGTCACGCTGGACTCGCTGCAGGAGGCGGTCGGCGTGGTCACCCAGGACGCTCACATGTTCCACGACACGATCCGGGCCAACCTCGCCTACGCCCGGCCGTCGGCCACCGAGGACGAGCTGATCGCCGCCTGCCGGGCGGCGCAGATCTGGGGCCTGGTCTCGGGCCTCCCGGACGGCCTGGACACGGTGGTCGGCGACCGCGGCTACCGGCTCTCAGGCGGCGAGAAGCAGCGGCTGGCGATCGCCCGGCTGCTGCTGAAGGCCCCGTCGGTGGTGGTGCTGGACGAGGCCACCGCGCACCTCGACTCGGAGTCCGAGGTAGCGATCCAGCACGCGCTCAAGAGCGCGCTGGCGGGCCGGACGTCGCTGGTGATCGCCCACCGGCTGTCCACCATCCGGGAGGCCGACCAGATCCTGGTCATCGACGGCGGCCGGATCGTCCAGCGCGGCAGCCACGACGAGCTGCTCGCCGCTGGCGGGCTGTACGCCGAGCTGTACCACACCCAGTTCGCGCAGCAGGAACCCGCGCCGCCCGCTCCCGGCCTGGCCAGCGTCCCGTCCGGCCCGGCAGCCTGACCGGGTAGCCGGCCGCGGCCCGGTCAGCGTCGGGTCCGGCGCTGCCAGCCGCGCCCCGGCTGCCAGGACTCGACCACCAGGTGGTCCGCCGGCGTGCCGACATACGTCAGCACCGCCTCGGTGATGTCGATCCGGAACCCGGCCCCCTCCTCCTCGTCATCCTGGTCCGGCGGCCCGGTCGCGACCACGCGGCCGGCCAGCTTGGCGTCGCCCTCCCACTTCTCCGGGCCGCCGTCCGGGCCGCCCGGCGGCCCGGACGCAGCAGCATCAGCGCCGGCAGGGCCGCGACCCCGCCCGCGGTGCCGGCCAGCACCGGGTAACCGCCTGCCGCCAGCAGCGCGGTCGACGCCAGGCTAGCGATCGCCGCGGCGGCCCAGACCCCGCCGTCCACCGCGCCCTCGATGCG
>DASQSC010000588.1:0-4570 GCA_035642555.1 Streptosporangiaceae bacterium
ACGGGCGTGGCCGCGTACCGGTTGCGCCACACCGCGCCGGTGGCCCGGTCGGTCAGCACCACCCCGGTGATCCCCGGCCGGGTCCGCAGGAAGCGCTTGACCCTGGCGATCCGGGCCCGCAGCTGGCAGCTGAACCGGCGCGGCAGCGCCGGGCACGCTGGCGCCGGGCTGGCCGACGAGGCCGGGACCGCCCGCGGGCTCGGCGTCCCTGACGCTGACCGGCTCGCCGCTGTCCCGCCGGACCGCGCCCCTGCCTGGGAGGCATGCGATGACGGCAGCAGCCCGCACCCGGCCGCCAGCAGGGCCGCCGCCAGCAGGGCCGCCGTCAGCCCGGCAGCCCGCACCCGCGCACGTGGGCGCCGGGCCGGGGGGTGCAACACGGACCAGAGCATAGGGACGAGCAGGCCCTTCCGCGGTGAAATGCCGCACGGCGGTCTGCGGTCAAGTGCCCGGCCGGGCAGGGCAGCCGGGCCCGCGGGGTGCTGGCGCCCGCCCTAATCGTTCGGGGAGGAAAACTCGATTCCCGCCACCGACCGGAACCTGGACACGCACTGCTGCAGCCGCGCGAGCTGGGCATCGCTGGCCCCGCCGACCTGGAAGCGGACGTTGTTGAGGCGGTCGGAGGCGACCGCGTCGGTGGGCAGCGGCTCGACCTTGGCGCCGGGGATGTGCGAGCAGGCGCCCCGCACCGCCAGCCGGGTGTGGTCGGGAGTGCCCGGCTTGAACTGGATCACGGCTTCCTGCTGCCCGAGCGAGGCGTCGAACTTCGAGCAGCCGGCGGCGAGCGCGAGCAGGGCAGCAGCAGCCGCGCAGGAAGACCGCCGGAGGAGCGGGATGACACGCCGTGACACGGCGCCAGCTTAGGGCGTGGCTGGCGGGGGCCTGACCGGCGGGTGCTGGCGGCCGGTGACGGGCTCGGCCAGCGCCGGCCGGCCGGGCCAGGTAGCGTTGGGCGGCAGGATGAATGACAGGAGCGTGCGGGGAACCTTGCCGCCGGGCCCCGAAGTTGGCTGTGACCAGGAGGCGCCGTGGCGGGATTGATCGAGGATTACGCGATCATCGGCGATATGCAGTCGGCGGCGCTCATCAGCAAAGACGGGTCCGCCGACTGGCTGTGCGTGCCCCGCTTCGACTCGCCCGCCTGCTTCGCCGGCCTGCTCGGCAGCGAGCAGAACGGGTTCTGGCGGATCGCCCCGGCGGGGACTGGCCCGCGCGAGGTCACCCGCCGGTACCAGGGCGACACGCTGGTGCTCGAGACCGACTGGCACACCGCTGACGGCGCCGCCCGGGTGATCGACTTCATGCTGCCGCGCAACGGCCAGCCGCCGGTGATGGTGCGGATCATCGAGGGCCTGGCCGGTGCCATCGAGATGTGCTGCGAGCTGCGGTTCCGGTTCGGGTACGGCCAGATCGTGCCCTGGGTCCGGCGGATCGACGGCAGGGTGGTGGCGATCGCGGGCCCCGACTCGCTGTGGCTGGACACCCCGGTTCAGCTCAGCGGCCAGAAGCTGGCCCACCGTGCCACCTTCACGGTCGGCGCGGGCGAGCGGGTGCCGTTCGTCCTGACCTGGATGCCCTCGCACGAGAGCGCGCCTGACCGGGTGGACGACTACCAGGCGCTGACCGTCACCACCCGGTACTGGCAGGACTGGGTCTCCCGGTGTACCTATCACGGCCCGTACCGGGAGGCGGTGATCCGCTCCCTCATCACGCTGAAGGCGCTCACGTACAAGCCGACCGGCGGCATCGTGGCGGCCGCGACCACGTCGCTGCCGGAGGACCTCGGCGGCGAGCGGAACTGGGACTACCGGTACTGCTGGCTGCGGGACGCCACCATCACGCTGGAGGCGCTGCTGCGGACCGGCTACACCGAAGAGGCACTCGCCTGGCGGGCGTGGCTGGCCCGGACCGTGGCCGGCGACCCGAACGACGTCCAGATCATGTACGGGGTGGCGGGCGAGCGGCGGCTCGCCGAGTGGGAGGCCGACTGGCTGCCCGGGTACGAGAACTCCCCCCCGGTGCGGATCGGCAACGCCGCCGTGAACCAGCGCCAGCTGGACGTGTACGGGGAGGTCATCGACGCGCTCACGCTCGGGCGGCTGTCCGGGGTCGCGTTCGACTCTCACGCCTGGTCGCTGCAGCGCACCCTGCTCGGGTTCCTCGAGGACCACTGGGATGAGCCGGACGAGGGCATCTGGGAGGTCCGCGGGCCGCGGCGGCACTTCGTGCATTCCAAGGTCATGGCGTGGGTGGCGTTCGACCGGGCGGTGCACGCCACCGACTCCGCCGGCCTGGCCAGCCGGGGCCGGGCCGAGCGCTGGCGGGAACTCCGTGACCGGATCCACCAGCAGGTGTGCGAGAAGGGCTTCGACCCGGCGCGCGGCGCGTTCACCCAGTACTACGGCTCCAGCCAGCTCGATGCCGCGGTGCTGCTGATGATCGAGGTCGGGTTCCTGCCAGCGACCGACCCGCGGGTGGTCAGCACCGTGGAGGCGATTCAGCGGGAGCTGACCTCCGACGGCCTGGTCCGCCGGTACGAACTGGCCGAGGGGCAGTCTGATGTCGACGGCCTCTCCGGGAGCGAGGGAGCGTTCCTGGCCTGCAGCTTCTGGCTGGTCAACGCGCTGGCCATGATCGGCCGTGACGACGAGGCGAGAGCCCTGTTCGAGCGCCTGCTCAGCCTCCGCAACGATGTCGGCCTGCTGAGCGAGGAGTATGACCCGCGCTACCGGCGGCTGGTCGGCAACATGCCACAGGCGTTCAGCCACGTGCCGCTGATCCAGGCCGCGCTCAACCTGGACGCGCACGGGACCGAGCACTGCCGCCGCCCGGCCGGGCGGGACCAGCCGGCCGCCGGGGACGGGCAGGCGTGACCGCTGTGGACCGGCCGGAAGCCAGGGCCGGCGAGCCCGATCCGCAGGCAGCCAGCCTGGCCATGGCGCCGCAGGCCACCTCCACCCTGGCGCGGCCGCACATCCTGGTGGTCAACGGGCGGAAGGTCCGGCAGCCGGTGTTCCTGCTCGGCGCCCCCCAGTCCGGTACCAGCCTGCTGGCCCGGGCGCTGAAACGTTCCGGCGGCTTCCACCTCACGCTCGGCCAGCGGTGGGTGCTGCCGGTGGTGCACGGCTTCGCCCGCAGCCCCTCCATCGCCCGCGGCCGGGGCGAGGCCGCCGCCACGGTGCTGCGGGACGCGTTCGCGCAGGGGTGGCAGGTGAGCCCGCACTGCTGCCTTGGGTGCTCGCTCGCATGCCGGGACGCGGGCGGGACCGAGGGCGCCGGGCCGTGCGTGTCCGAGCGCGGCATCACCCGGTACGGGGATGCCAGCCCGGACCTGCTGTACTGCGCCGAGTCGCTGGCCGAGGCGTTCCCGGACGCCCGGCTGGTGCAGGTGATCAGGGACGGCCGGGACGCGGTGGCCGCGATGCTCACCGACCCGGAGTCGCTGGGCTGGTTCCGGCCGGGGGTGGTGAACCTGGCGGCCGAGCCGGTACACCCGCTGCTGGGCGTGGAGACCGACGGTGACCGCGCCGCCTGGCCCGAGCTGTCGCTGACCGCCAAGTGCGCGCTGCGCTGGCGCGGCAGCGTGCGGCTGATGGCCCGGCTGCGCAGCAGCTTGTCCCCCGAGCAGCTCATCACGCTCCGGTACGAGGAGATGGTCCGCCGGCCGGCCGCGGCGGTCAGCGCCGTGTCCGCGTTCATCGGCGCGCCGATGAACGCAATCGACCTCAGGGCGGCCGGCCCGGCCATGGAGCCGGGCAACTGGCGGCGGGCGCTGACCCCCGCCCAGGTCACCGAGGTCGAGCAGATCGCCGGCGAGGAGCTGCGCCGCGTCGGCTACGGCGGCTGATCCCGTCAAGGTTCCGCCTTTTACCCTCCATAGGGGGTAAAAGGCGGAACGCTGTCGACTGGGCGGGCGAGCAACGGAAGGCTGGGCGATGGAGCTGGGACTGGCCGGGCGGGTGTTCCTGGTGACCGGCGGCAGCCGGGGGCTGGGGCTGGCGGCGGCCAGCGCCCTGGTGAGCGAGGGCGCGCGGGTCGTGGTGAGCAGCCGGGATGGCGACGCGGCAAGTGCCGCGGCCGCGGGGCTGGCCGCCGGTCACGCGGTCGGGGTGGCCGCCGACAACGCGGACCCCGGCACCGCGCAGAAGCTGTGCGACCAGGCCAGGGAGGCGTTCGGCCGCCTGGACGGCGCGCTCATCAGCGTGGGCGGCCCGCCCGGCGGCACGGTCGCGCAGGCCCCCGACGATGCCTGGCGGGCGGCGTTCGAGAGCGTGTTCCTGGGGGCGGTCCGGCTGGCCCGGGTGGTGGCGGCGGAACTCGGCCGCCAGCCCGCGGCGGCCGGCGGGGACGGCCCGGCCGGGGGCGGCTCCCCCGCCGGGACGGGCGGGTCGATCGCGTTCGTGCTGTCGTCCTCGGTCCGGTCGCCCATCCCGTCCCTGGCGATCTCGAACGGCCTGCGGCCTGGCCTGGCCGGGGTTGCCAAGGCGCTGGCCGACGAGCTGGGCCCGGCCGGGATCCGGGTGAACGGGCTGCTGCCGGGCAAGATGGCGACCGACAGGGTGCGCTGGCT
>DASQSC010000589.1:0-3151 GCA_035642555.1 Streptosporangiaceae bacterium
GGGGCCCGGTCCCGGCGCGCCGGGCGCTCGCTGCCGCCTCGCCCGTATCCCCGGCGGCAGCCCGGGCCAGGGAGTCGGCCAGCAGCAGCTGGCGGCCCAGCCAGGACGGCGGCGACCAGCCGTGCCACGCCCGGCCGAGCAGGTCCAGGGCAGCCCGGGGACGACCGCTGGCCACCTTCAGCCGCGCGGCGACCAGGGCGGCGAGCGCAGCCTCCAGCTTGTCCGGGCGGGCCCGCAGCGCGTGTTCTGCCTGCTCCAGCTGGCTGCGGGAGTCAGCGAGCCGGTCATGCTCCAGGTGTGCCCATGCCAGCGCGAGGCCGGCGGCCGCGCCCGGCGGGGGGAGCCCGGGCTGGCCTCCGGTGGCAGCAGCTGCCGCCAGCCCGGCGGCGCGGCCGAGCCGGCCTTGCAGCGCTTCGATCAGCGCGTGCTGCCCGAGGTACCCGGCACGGTCACGGGCACTGCCGTCGTCGGCGGCCGCAGCGTCATCGAGCCGGGCCGCTGCCGCGGCAAGCAGGTCAGCCGCGCTGTCGAAGCGGCCGCGCCAGGCCTCGACCGCGCCTCGTCCGGCCATCACCTGGGCGCGTACCCCGGGATGCCGGGTGAGCAGGTCGGCCGGGAAGTGCCGGAGCACGCGTTCGGCTGCCGCCACCGAGTCTTCCGCGAGCGCGAGATCACCGGCCTGGCGCGCCAGCGCGAGCCGGAGCTGGGCGATCGCCAGCCGGGACGGCGCCTCGTCCGCGGCCGGGAGCCGCTGCAGCCGCTGCTGCGCCACGGACAGCAGGCTGGCCGCGGCGGCCGCCCGGTGCTCGCGCACCGCCATCCCGGCGGCAACCAGCAGCGGCGGCGCCTGCGACGGCACCGGGTCCGGCGGCATCCGCTGGAACGTGCCCGCCAGCGGCTCTCCTGCCCTGGGCTCGATCAGCCGCCCGGCCCCCATTTCGTCGACAACGGTCCGGGCGGCCAGCTCCCAGTCGCCGGCCGCGGCGGCGTGGCGGACGGCATCGGCGAGGCTGCCGTGCCGCCGGAACCACCGTGCCGCCCGCCGGTGCAGCTCGCCGACGTCGCACCGGGGCTCCCGGCGTAGCTTCAGTCGCAGCACGTCGGCGAACAGCGAGTGGTAGCGATACCAGTCATGCCCGAGCGGCTGGATGAACGCGTTCGCCTGCGCCTGCGCCGCGAGCACGCCGGCCGCCTGCCCGTCACCGGTCAGCTCCCTGGCCAGGTCAGCGCTGACCCGGTCGAGGATGCTGGTCTTCATCAGCAGGTCGCGGGCGCCGGCCGGCTCGCTGTCGAGCACCTCGTCCACCAGGTAACCGAGGATCGCGCTGTCTTCCGCGCTGAACTCCTTGACGAACTGATCCGGGTCGGGATGGCCCCGCATCGACAGGGCCGCCAGCCGCAGTCCCGCGGCCCAGCCCTCGTTCCGCTCGGTGAGCGCCGCCAGCGCGGCTGGCGACAGGCTGATGCCGTGCAGTCCGAGCAGCAGCCCCGCCTCGGTGGCGGTGAAGGCGAGATCGCCGGCCCGGATCTCGGCCAGGTCCCCGGTCAGCCGGAATCGGTGCAGCGGCAGCAGCGGGTCCATCCGGGACGTGATCACCAGCCGCAGCCCCGCGCTGGCGTACCGCAGCAGGTAGGCAAGCTCATCGAGGGTCCGCTGGCTGGTCAGCAGGTGAATGTCGTCGAGCACCAGCACCGCCGGCGGGGCTTGGCCAGCCAGCGCCGATGCCAGCCGGAGCAGGAACTCATGCCGGGCGGAATCTCCCCGCACGCAGGCCTGCCCGGGCGGGGGAACCGGGACGCCGCCCCGCCTGAGCGCTTCGGCCAGGTAGAGCCAGAACGTCCCCGGCTGATTGTCATACCGGTCGACCGACATCCAGGCTGCCGGGCCGGGCTCGCTCCGCGCCGCCAGCCAGGACGCGGCCAGGATCGTTTTGCCTGCCCCGGGCGGGCCGGTGACGACGGTGAGCGGCCGCCGGACCCCGGCGGCAAGCAGCTTCTCGACCCGCGGCCGGGAGACCGTCCAGTCGGGCAGCGCCGGCGCCTTGATCTTGGAGAGGAGAAGATCCTCGCCAGCCTCCGTGCCGCTATTCGCCGCGCCTTCGCTCCCGGGGCGGTCGTGCCCGGGACTTTTCCCATCCGGGCGCTCGATCAGGCGGGCGGCTTGTTTCGGCATCAGCGACCCCCTTGCCAGCCCCCAGGGTCACTCCAGCCCACCCAGCCGCTAACGGCGCGCTCGGGCTTCCCCGGCCCCCCTCGCGCGGACGCCCATCCGCCCGCGATCGCAAGCACCACAGCCGTGGGAACTTCTAGTTTTTCCGCTCGTTCGCCCGCTGTCATCACCCCCGCCTCACCTCACCCGGGGTGAGTGCCCTCTCGCGCACGGGAATCGATCCTGGCCACCGGCCCATCAGCGGCCGCACAATCACCCGGTACGAGTGGGGCGCGGCTGGCCAGGTGAGTGCAGCGTGGAGGGAGTTGACTGCTGCCGATCCGCCCGGGATGTGCTGCCGTGGCCTCCCCTTACTACGAGATCCGCGTCGCCGGAATCCTCCCGCCCGAGATCCTGCTCGATTTCGAGCGCCTGTCGGCCTCGGTGGAGCCGGTCGAGACGGTGCTGCACGGCCGGCTTCCGGACCAGGCGGCGCTGCAAGGCCTCCTCGCCCGGCTGGAGCTGTTCGGCGTTCAGCTCGTAGAGGTGCGCCGCCTTCGCGCCGATACGCCTCCGGACAGCTCGAACTCGTCTCCGGATAGGTGAGCCCCGGCGACCTGCCGGGCCGCCCGGGCGGCGCTCCGGCCACCGTGAACAACACCTTCCCTGGGTTTCGGAGGTGCAGGAAATGACAGCGGGCAGCACGGGCGGGCTCCCGGCGCCCGCTGGGCACTAGCGGGTGGGGCGCGTGCTTGCCCAGGCCGCCGGTCTCGCTCTGCTCGCCGCCGTCTCCCCGCCCGCGCTCCTGCTCACAGCCGTCTACCTGGGCTCTGCCCGGCCCCGGCAGACCGCGCTGTGGTACCTGGCGGGTGCTGTGCTGACGGCCACCGTCATCGGCGTGGCAGCGCTGCTGGCGCTCCGGGCCGGGCACCTGGACCTGCACAGCTCCCGGACTCCCCGCTACGGCCTGCGGTTCGGCCTGGGCCTGCTCATACTCGCCGC
>DASQSC010000590.1:0-7157 GCA_035642555.1 Streptosporangiaceae bacterium
GCGGCCATCACCTCGACCGACAGCTCGGGGCAGGACGGCTGGGAGAACATCCAGAAAGCAGTGGCCGGCAGCGGCGGCGCCGTGACGATCAACAGCCACCAGCAGTTCGATCCCACCGCCGTCAGCGTCACCACCCAGCTCTCAAAGATCAAGGCGAGCAAGCCGCAGGCGGTCATGATCTGGACCACCGGCACCCCGCTCGGCACCGTGCTCAAGGGCATGCAGCAGCTCGGCATGGGCAGCCTGCCGACCATGACCACCAACGGCAACGCCTCGACCGCCGAGTTGCAGCGGCTGTCCGGCGAGCTGCCGTCGCAGCTGTTCTTCCCTGGTGCACCGTTCGAGGTGGGGGCGGGGGGCCTGACCGGGCAGGAGAAGAACTCCGTCCAGGCCTTCTACACCGCCATGCGGGCCGCCGGGGAGAAGGTCCCGAGCGAGGGGAACGCGCTGCCCTGGGATCCAGCCCTGATGCTCGTCAACGCGCTCAAGAAGCTCGGCACCGGCGCGAGCGCGGCGCAACTGCACACGTACGTCTCCTCGCTGACGAGTTTCGGCGGCATCAACGGCAGCTACAACTTCGCCAGTGCCTCGAATGCCGACAACCGGGGCCTCAGCCTGAGCTCGGTGTACGTGGTCAAGTGGGATCAGTCTGCTGGCCACTGGGTGAAGGCCTCCGGGCCGGCCGGGAACGGCACGTCCTGACCCGCCGGCCGGGCGCGCAGCCGAGGGCACGGGAGGAGGGCCGCTGACGTGTGGGCCGCCGGCAACATCATCATCGGCGGGCTCATCACGGGTGCCATCTACGCGCTGCTGGCCGTCGGCTACTCGCTGGTCTTCAGCGTCAGCGGCGCGCTGAACCTGGCCCAGGGCGCCTTCGTGGCGCTCGGCGCGCTGGTGATGTACACGTTCATGCACAGCGCCCACTGGAGCACGCCGCTGGCCTTCCTCGCCTCGCTGGCGGTGCTGGCCGCCGCCATCGCGCTGATCGAGTGGGTGGTGATCCGCCCGGCAGTCACCCGGGTCTCCCATGCCAGCCTGCTCATGATGATGGGCGGCCTGCTCACGGCGTTCGAGGGCGCGGCGTTCCTCATCTGGGGCAGCAATCCGTTCTCGTTCAGCCAGTTCTCCGGGTCGCGCCCGGTCACGGCCGGGCAGCTGTCCATCCCGACCCAGGCGTTCTGGGTGGTCGGCGCAATGCTGGCGGCCATCGCCGGACTGTCATGGCTGCTCTCACGCAGCCGCTGGGGACGGGGGATGCGGGCAACGGCGGAGAACATGACCGCCGCCCGGCTCATGGGCGTGCCGGTGGACCGCATGATCCTGCTGTCATTCGTTGCCGCGGCGGTGCTCGGCGTCATCGGCGGGGCGGTGATCGCCCCGCTGACCTCCCTCGACTATGCGAGCATGGCCAGCTACACCAACGCCGGCCTGATCGCCGTCAGCCTGGGCGGCATCGGCTCCGTGTTCGGCTCGGTGGCCGGCGGCCTCGCGCTCGGGGTCATCCAGGCGGTCGTGTCCGGTTACGTGTCCTCGCTGTTCAGCACGACCATCAGCCTGATCATCCTGATCGCCATCATCTTCCTGCGCCCGCAGGGGCTGCTGGGACGGGTCCGGGGCGAGCGGACCGACGTCGCGGCCCCCACCAGCGGCCGCATCTACGCCCCGCCGGTGCTCCCCCGTAGCTGGAACCTGGCCGGCGCGGCGGCCGTCGTGCTCGTGATGATCTTCATGCCGAGGATCGTGCCCGCGGGGGACATGCGGGCGGTGAACCTGACCGGCATCTTCTGCCTGACCATCGTGGGCCTGAACCTGCTCACCGGTATCGCCGGGCAGGTCAGCCTGGGCCAGGCCGGGTTCATGGCGATCGGCGGTTACACCTCGGCCATCCTGTCCGTGCGCTACCACCTGCCGGTGCTGGCCGCACTCGTGGCCGGGACGGCCGGGTCAGCGCTGGCGGCGGTCTTGCTCGGCGCGGTCTGCGGCCGCCTCCGGGGCATGTACCTGGCCATCACCACGCTGGCGTTCGGGATCCTGACCGAGGCGCTCGCGGCGGGGCTGTCCATCACCGGCGGGCCGTCGGGCATCGGCGGCATCCCGCCGTTCTCGGTGGCCGGCTACGCGTTCGACACCGACAACCGGTTCTTCTACCTGATCTGGCCGCTGGTGGCGGTGGCCCTGGTGCTGAGCGCCAACCTGATGCGCAGCAACCGGGGCCGCATCCTGCGTGCCATGCACGGGGACCAGGTGGGAGCCCGGTCGCTGGGGCTGCAGGTAACCCGCGCCAAGATCGGCGTGTTCGTCATCAGCGCCTGCCTCGCCTCGGTGGCCGGCAGCCTGTACGCCAGTTACTTCCGCTACCTCTCCCCGGACCAGGTGGGCAGCGCGGAGTCGCTTCAGCTCATCACGATGCTGGTGATCGGCGGGATAGGCTCCCTGTTCGGGCCGTTGATCGGGGTGGCCCTGCTCACCTACCTGCCGCTGGCGTCGCAGTCCTTCGCCAACTATTCGCTCCTGGTCACCGGCGTGCTGCTGGTGCTGTTCCTGCGCTACCTGCCGGCCGGGATCTGGGGCGGCATGCTGGAGGTCGCGACCAGGGCGAGCGCACGCTGGCGCCGTTCCGCCGGCCCCGCCGGGGAGACCGCGGCCGGGCCGGCCGTGAGCGGGGCGGGACCACCGGGCGCTGTAGCCCGCCCGGACCTCGCTACGGCACCCGGGTCCGCCGGCGCCGTCGCTGCCGCGGGGAAGCCCGCGCCGGAGAGGACGCCCGCGCCGGACGCCGCCACCGCGCCAGCGGACGGAGTTGGCGGGCCCGCCCTGGAGATCACCGGGCTGGCCAAGTCGTTCGGCGGCGTGGCCGCGGTCACCGACGTCAGCTTCACCGTGCCCGCCGGCTCACTCACCGCCCTGATCGGCCCGAACGGCGCCGGCAAGTCCACCGTCTTCAACTTGATCACCAGCCTGTACCGGCCCGACAGCGGCGAGGTGCGACTGCACGGCAAGGCGATCACAAGGCTGCCGCCGGAACGGATCATCTCGCTCGGCCTGTTCCGGACCTTCCAGTCCGCCCGGATCTTCCCGCAGCTGTCCGTGCTGGACAACGTGCTGGTGGGCGGATACCGGCTGGGGCGGGCGGGCTACCTGTCGCAGGCGCTGCAACTGCCGCGCAGCCGGCGGGAGGAGCGGGTGCTGGCGGCGCGTGCCCGGGGCCTGCTGGAGGTGATGGGACTCGCCGACCGGGTCCACGACCGGGCCGCAGTGCTGCCGTCCGCCGCGCAGAAGCACCTGGAACTGGCCCGGGCCCTGATGGCCCGCCCGCGGGTGGTACTCCTCGACGAGCCCGGCGCCGGGATGAATGACGCCGAAGCGGCCGAGCTAGGGATGATCCTGCGGGCGATCCGGGACACCGGCCACACGGTTGTGGTGGTCGAGCACAACATGTCCCTGGTCATGGGGGTGTGCGAGCAGGTAGTGGTGATGGATGCCGGGCGGGTCATCGCGGCCGGGCCGCCGCAGCGGGTGCGCGGTGACCCGGCGGTGATCGGTGCCTATTTCGGCACCCCGGCGGCGAGGACCTAGCGGTGCCCGGCGCGGACCTGCCCGTGCCCGGCGGCGCGGATCCGGGCCCGGCCGGCGGGGTGCTGGCGGTAACCGGCATCCGGGCCGGCTATGACGGCCAGGAAGTGCTCCGCGGGCTGACTCTCTCGGTCCCGCCCAGCACGATCGTGGCCATCGTGGGCGTCAACGGGGCTGGCAAGTCGACCACCCTCAAGGTCATCTCCGGGCTGCTGCGGGCGCGTCACGGCGAGGTGACCGTGGACGGGCGGAGACTGGCGGGCGGCTCCACCGTGGAGGCGGTCCGGGCCGGCGTGGCCCACGTGCCGGAAGGCCGGCAGGTGTTCCCCAACATGTCCGTGCGCGAGAACCTCCTGCTCGGCGCGTATGGGGCGGCCAAGCGGGTGGCGGCGCAGCGGCTGGACTCGGTTCTCGGCACGCTGCCGGAGCTGGCGCCGCGGCTGGGCGCCTACGCGGGGTCCCTGTCCGGCGGCCAGCAGCAGCTGCTGGCCATCGCCCGGGGCCTGATGTCCGGCCCGCGCTACCTGCTGCTCGACGAGCCGTCCCTGGGCCTGGCGCCCCAGGTCACCGAGCGCATCTTCGAGGTCATTGTCCGGCTCCGCGACGGCGGTGCCGGAGTACTGCTGGTGGAGCAGAACGGCCGGCTGGCACTCGGCGTGGCCCAGCACGCGGTCCTGCTCGAGCGGGGAGCCATCACGCTGACCGGGACGGGCTCGGAACTGCTCGCCAACGCCGAGGTGATCGAGCGGTACCTGGGGGTGGGCACCGCCACCACCGGGGACGGCGGCCAGCGGGACTGGGCCGGGGCGCTCGCCGCGGTGCTAGGGGAAGCGTGAACCCGGGCAGTGCTGCCGCTGCTGGGGTGGCTGCGGCGGACCTGTTCAGCAAGGTCAGCGTGGGCCGCATCTCGGAACGGATTGTGGAGCAGATCCGGCTGCTGCTACAGCGGGGACAGCTGCGGCCAGGTGACCGGCTTCCTGCCGAGCGAGACTTGTGCGTGCGGTTCGGGGCGAGCCGGGTGTCGGTCCGCGAGGCACTCCGGGTCCTCGAGGCCAGCGGCCTGGTGGAAATCCGGGTGGGCGCTCGCGGCGGGGCGTTCGTCACCGCCCCGGGGAGCGACCGGATCGGGGCGGGGCTGGCCGACCTGATCAGCCTGTCAGCCAGCAGCGCCGCCCACGTCACCGAGGTCAGGCTGATCCTCGAGACCGGGATCGTGCCGCTGGTCTGCCAGCGCGCCACCGAGCAGGATCTCGCCGACCTGGCGGAGATCGGCCAGCGGTCCGAGGAGGCGCTGCGCACCACGGGCCACTCGCCCGCGCTGTCGGCGGAGTTCCACATCCGGGTCGCGCGGGCCACCCACAACCCCGCGATCGCCATGCTGGCGGAATCACTCCGCAGCCTGCTGCTGATCACGCTGCAGCAGGCCAAGCAGCTCGCTCCGGCCATGGGCCGCCGCGGGGCGGCCGAACACCGGCGCTTCGTGGCCGCCGTTGGCACGGGCGACTGCGAGGCAGCCGCCAGGATCATGCGCGAGCACCTGGAACGCACCGCCCGTCGATTGGAGCAATGACCCATGCCGGAAGCCGTCGCCGCCGGGCAGCAGCCGCTCCGGGAGCTGGTCGCCGCGGCCGGACGCGTGCTCCATCACCAGGGACTCACCGACTACCTGGGACATTGCAGTGCCCGGGTACCGGGGACGGACCGTATGATCATCAAGCCCAAGCACTCACCGGCTGTCACCAGCCCGGCCGCGCTGGGCGCGGCGGACATGGTAGTGATCGACCTGTCCGGCGCCCTGATCGAAGGCACCGCGCCACCGCCAGCGGAATACTTCCTGCATACCGAGATCTACCGGGCTCGCCCGGACGTCCGCGCGGTCGTGCACACCCACCAGCAGGCGGCCACGCTGCTCGGCGTGATCGGCGCCGAGCTGCTGCCGGTGCTGCACGTCCCGGCGGCCCTGACCGGCGGACGGATCGCCACCTGGCCCTGCCCGCTGCTGGTGACCACGCCGGAGCTGGGCCGGGAGCTGGCTGCCGCACTCGGCGACGAGCAGCTGTGCCATCTGCAGGGCCACGGGATCGTCAGCGCCGGCGGTGACCTGCGGCGGGCCGTCGTCACCGCCATCGCGCTGGAGCAGCTAGCCGCCGCGAACCTGGCGATCCTGCAGACCGGCCGCCAGCCGCGGGTCATCACGCCCGCCGAGCTGGCCGGGCTCCGGCAGTCGGTGGCCGGCATCGACGGCCGCTGGGCCTACTACCTGGAGCAGGCGGAGGCTGAACGCTGAATCCGCAGGTCCTGATCGTGGGCGGCGGTCCGGTCGGCCTGACGCTGGCGATCGAACTCGGCCAGCAGGGGGTCCGCTGCGAGCTGATCGACAAGCGCGAGCGGCCAGGGCAGCTGCCCAAGATGGAGCGCTGCAACGCGCGCACCATGGAGTTCTTCCGGCGGATGGGCGTGGCCGGGCGGGTGCGCGCGGCGGGCCTGCCGGCGGACGTGCCGATGGACGTGTTCATCTGCCTGGAGTCCGTGACCCGGCCGCCGCTCGTGCACCACCGCTACCCGTCGGTGAGCGAGCTGGTGAGTGCCGGGCGGGCGGTCAATGACGGGTCACTCCCGCTGGAGCCGTACCAGCTCATCTCCCAGTACACGCTGGAGCCACTGCTGCGGCAGGTAGCCGAGGCCACGCCCGGCGTCACGGTCCGGTTCGGCCAGGAGCTGACCGGGTTCGCCCAGGACGCCGGCGGGGTCACCGCCCGCATCCGGGTGCCCGGCGGCCGGACCCGGAGGCTGCGCGCCGGGTACCTGGCCGGCTGTGACGGCGCCGCCAGTACCGTGCGGCGCGGGCTGGGCATCGAGCTGCGCGGGGAGTCGCTGCAGACCATGCGGCAGGCCCTGTTTCACTGCCCGGAGCTGTTCGCCCGGATACCGATCGGCCGGGGCCGGCACTACCACATCGCGGACGGCCGTTCGTCGTTCCTGATCGTGCAGGATGACACCCGGCACTTCTCACTACACGCGGTGACCGGCAGCGACCGTGACATGCCCCGGCTGTTCGAGGCCGCCGCCGGGATGGACCTGTACTACCAGACGCTGTACACCGGCCAGTGGACCCAGCGGCTGATGGTGGCCGACCGGTACCGGGACGGCCGGGTGCTCATCGCCGGCGACGCGGCCCACCTGATGATCCCGACCGGGGGCCTGGGCATGAACACTGGCGCGGCGGACGCGGTGGACCTCGCCTGGAAGCTGGCCGGGACCCTCCATGGCTGGGGCGGGCCGGGCCTGCTGGACTCCTACGAGGCTGAGCGACGGCCCATCGGCCACAGGAACGTGGCCGCCTCCCGCCGGGCCGCGATGGGCCGCCGGCAGTGGCGCGCCGCCTGGCGGCCGGACATCGCCGAGGACACGCCCGCGGGCGCCAGCACCCGGGCCCGGCTGGCCCGGATCGCCGACCGTCAGCAGCGCTGGAGCAACGAGCTGCCGGGGATCGAGCTCGGGTACCGGTACCTGTCCTCGCCGCTGACCGCGCCAGCGAACGGCAGCGGACCCGACCCGGACAGCTTCAGGTACACGCCCACCAC
>DASQSC010000591.1:0-2138 GCA_035642555.1 Streptosporangiaceae bacterium
CTCGGTGTCCCAGCCCCGCGTGGCCAGTGACCGCTCGCAGGCCCGGGCATGGACCTCGTGGCCCGTGCCCAGCGACCCGGACAGCAGCAGCGCTCGCGGCATGTTCGTGCTCCTCCCTGGCCGGTGCCTGGTACGCCGCCGCGACAGCGGGCGGACCCGCACCTGCGCCCATTCTTCCAGCGACGGCAGCTGGCCGGTGGCGGCCGGGATCGGCCCGGCGTTGGGCAGCACTTCCGGGCGAGCCGCGGGCCGCTGTGACAGGGTGGAGTGCCGGAGGGACGCCGGGAATACGGGGAACTGACGGAGCCATGGCCGCAGCCAGCAGCGAAACCGGGCCGAGACGGCCCGTCCGCCGGTACGCGCTCGCCGGGATGGCGCTGGCCGCGGCCGCGGTCGCGCACGGGGCGCCCGGAGTGACCGCGATCGGGCCGGTGCGCGGACGGCTGTTCCCGCGGCTGGCGGGGATCGGCCGGCCCGGGCACGTGGCGCTGACCTTCGATGACGGCCCCGACCCCGGGTCCACCCCGGCCTTCCTCGAACTGCTCGCAGGCCGGGGCGTGTCCGCCACGTTCTTCCTGCTCGGCTCCATGGTGGCGCGGGCGCCCGGGCTGGCGGCGGAGATCGCCGCGGGCGGCCACGAGCTGGCGGTGCACGGCTGGGATCACCGCTACACGCTGCTGCGCACCCCCCGCGCGGTCCGGGACGACCTGGCCCGGGCACGGGACGCGGTAGCCGGGGCGGCCGGTACCAGGCCGGCCTGGTACCGCCCTCCTTACGGAGTGCTCAGCGCCGGTGCGCTGGCCGCCGCCCGCAGCCTGGCGCTCACGCCGCTGCTGTGGAGCAGCTGGGGCCGGGAGTGGCAGCCGGGCGCCACCGCCGGGACCGTCTACCGGACGGCCGCCGCTAGCCTGGGGAGCGGTGCCTGCCTGCTGCTTCACGATTCCGACTGCACCTCCCCGCCCGGCTCGGCCCGGGCCGCGCTGGGGGCGCTGCCGCGGCTCCTGGACGACTGCGCTGGCCTTGGCCTGGATGTGGGCCCGGTCCGGGAGCACGGCCTGTGGTGAGCAGCCGCGGCTTGGCGCCACCCCGGCCGGGCCCGGGAGCGCCCGGCTGGTGTTGGCTGGAGGGGCCAGGCCGGCAGCGAAACCGGGAGCGGGCGTTCAGGTTCCGCTCAGGAAACTGCTGCTTACTAGTCATGTGCCCGGGCGGTCTGGGAAGGGACCATGGCTGACCCGGGTGAGCACCGCGTGATGGCACTGGACAAGGGTGATTGTTGATGCGGGACGGTCAGGGCGAGAGCGGGAACGAGCCAGCGGGGCAGTCCGGCAGCTGGCAGCCGCAGTCCGGCGAGGAGCCCGTGACAGATCCCGGGGGGAACGCCGGGCCGCCAGCCGGGCCAGCGGGAGCGGGGGCCGACACCCCGCCCGGGGCAGCCACGCCGGGCGGAGAGGCCCCCGCCGCCGGGCCCGGTGACGCCGGCAGCGGCGCCGGGGCCGGCGGTCAGGGCGGCGGGGAGCCGCTGCAGTGGACGCCGCCGCCGGGCGCCTACGGGTACCCCGGGGGCTATGGGCAGCCCGGCTACGGGCAGCCCGGGTACCCGCTGCCGTGGGCATACGGCCAGCCCGGGTACGGGCAGCCCGGCTACGGCCAGCCAGGCGGCCAGGGCCAGTGGGCTCCCCCGCCTGGCGGGTACGGTCCGGGCGGCTACGGCCCGCCCGGCTACGGGCAACCGGGCTTCGGCCAGCCTGGCTACGGGCAGCCGGGCGGATACGGGCCGCGGGAGCCGCGCCGGTTCGGCCGGGCGCTCATCTACCTGCTGGTGGCGGTGCTCGCCGCCGGGGCGGGCGCGACCGCGGCGGGCTTCGCGCTGAGCGGCAACGGCGGCTCGTCCCACGGCGCCATCCCCGGCGGCCAGGTGCCCCGTCCGAACGGCAATCTCCCGACCGGCCCCGGCAGCGGCAGCAACACCTCGACCATCAACCAGCAGGCGGTGGCGGACAAGGTGGAGCCGGGGGTGGTCGACATCACCTCCCACCTCCACTACACCGGCCAGGTGTTCGAGGGCACCGGCATCGTGCTGAACTCGGACGGTCTGGTGCTGACCAACAACCACGTGGTCAGCGGCTCCACCGGCCTGG
>DASQSC010000592.1:0-5194 GCA_035642555.1 Streptosporangiaceae bacterium
GTCATACAGCGGCGGCCAGTCCTCCCGCTGCGCCAGCAGCTCGGCGGCCTCGGCCAGCGGCGCCAGCACCGGGTCGGTACGGAACATCCATGGGTAGATCATCTCCCCGGTGAACAGCAGGTCAGCGTCGCCGTCGAGGGCGGCTGCCGGGTCGAAGCCCGCGAACTCGGCCCGCACCCGCTGGGCCGCCCACCGGGGGGCCGCGCCCTGCGCGAAGCACTGCTCGTGCAGCACCGCGTACAGCGGGCCCCCGGCGAAGGTCAGCTGGGCCTGCGCCTGGTACCGGAAGGCGTCGGACAGCTCGTCCCCGTCCCCGGCGAGGGCGTCCTCCAGCAGATAATGCAGGGCGTGGCTGCCGGTGCTGCTGCCCAGCATCATCCCCAGCGACTGGAACGCCTCCACCGTGATCAGCCCGCCGTCCGGGCGGCGCGCCTCGGTCGCCGCCAGCACCCGCGCCACCTGCCGGGCCCGCTCGGCATCGGCCTGGTAGCGCTGGTAGTGAGCGCGGCACCGGTCCGCCACGATGGGATAGGTGGTGCGGTAGACGTCGTCCGGGGTCACGTCCAAGCCGGGCAGGCCGCCGGTGAGGAAGGCCTCCCGCAGCCCCTCCGGGAAGAACGACAGGTAGGTGACCGTGCAGAAGCCGCCAAAGCTCTGGCCCAGCACGCTCCACGGCGCGCCGCCGGTCAGCTGCGGGCGGATCAGCTCGGCGTCCCGCACGATGGAGTCCGCGCGGAAGCAGGACAGGTAGCGGGCCTGCGCCTCGGGGGTGCCGAGGCTGGCCAGCGTCTGCCGGGTGGCCGGGGTGGACCGGCCGGTGCCGCGCTGGTCGAGCAGGAGCACCCGGTAATCGGCCAGCGCGCGGTCCAGCCAGCTGTCGCGCCCGGCCGGCCGCGGCGCCCGCCCGCCCGGCCCGCCTTGCAGGAACAGCAGCCAGGGCAGGTCGTCGCCGGCCCGGCCGGCGGCAACCACCTCCCGCGCGAACACCTCGATGCGGTCCCCGCCGGGCCGGTCGTGGTCGAGCGGGACGGCGAACATGTGATCGGTGAGGATCGTGCCGGGCTGCCGGTAGCTGGGCATGCGCGCTCCCGCGCTCATCCGCGCACGATCGCGGTGCCGGCCAGGCCCAGCGGCGGGGCGCCGAGATCGAGCAGGGCGGCGTGGAAGCGGCGGAGCGAGAAGCCGTTGCCCCATTGCTGGCGAGCCTCCTCGCGCAGCCGCATGATCTCCAGCTTGCCCCAGGTGTAGCGGCCGTAGGTGGGGTCGAAGGTGGCGCGGCGCGCCTCGGACAGGGCGGCGGGGCCGGTCAGGTGCGTGTCCCGCTCGAACCTGCGGGCGCCGTCGGCCACGCTCATGCCCGCGGTGTGGACGCCGATCGCGCAGGCCAGCCGGGTGACCCGGATCAGCGCCTCCAGCCAGATGCCCACCGCGAAGCGGGGGTCGCCGGCGCCGAAGCCTTCCTCCACGCAGACTTCTTCCGCGTAGTGCGCCCAGCCTTCCACGAACGCCTCCGACTGCAGCAGCCGGCGGACCGCCGTCGGGGCGTGGCGGATGGCGCGGCCGTGTGAGAAGTGACCGGGCGCGACCTCGTGCACGGTGATGCCGGGCAGCGTGGTGGCACTGAACACCTCCAGCCACTCGTCCTGCTCCTGCTGCGGCCAGGACTCATCCGGGGGCGTGATGTGGTACCAGGACGGTCCCTCCGGCTCGCCCGGCGCCGCCCACGACATCATGGCCATGGCCCACCGCCGCGACTCCGGGGCCGGGCCGACCAGGCACTCGCCATCGTGGTAGGGGACGAGATCCCGGTCCCTGGTGAACGCGATCGCCTGCTGCGTCCAGTCCCGGGCGGCGTCGATGACCCCGTCCGGTCCCGGGTGGTCGCGAACCAGCTCGCGGGCCACTTCCAGCGGCGGGCGGCCGGGTGCGATCTGCCCGCAGCTCGCCGTCAGCAGCCCGGTGAGCCGGTCCCGTTCGGCGTCGGCCCGCTCGCCGAGCCTGCCGAGGTCCAGCTCGATGCCCTCGGCCTCGCCCATCAGCCTGGTGAGGCCGGCCGCGCCCAGCGCGGCGTCGGGATCGCCGGCCGCTGCGGCGCGCTCCAGGTGCGCGACCAGCCGGCCGTGCGCCGCGCGGGCTCCGTCCGCGGTGGCGGCAGGCGCATCCGCCGGGATGCCCGCGGCCAGCCCCCGCACCCCGTCCAGCAGCGCGGCCGCGACCGGCGCGCTGACCAGGTCCAGCGCGGTCACGCCCGCGTCGCAGGCGTCCGGCCAGGCCGCGAGCTGGGTCAGGCGGGCCTGGTCGCGCTCGCGCTGCGGGGCGTAGTCGCGGTCGTACCCGGACAGGTCGAGCGCGTCGAGGTGCACCAGCGGGTTGCGCCGGTGCAGCTCCAGCTCGCCGTACATGACCCGGGCCGCCGCCTCGAACGCCGCCAGGTGCGACTCGTCGTGCGCGTCGTCCAGCGAGGCGCCGGCCGCTGCCGCCGCCACCAGCCTGGCGAGGCCCGCCCGCACGCCGTCCGGCGACAGGTCCTGGATGACGCCGTCATACTCGTGGCGGCCGCTGTACTCGCGGGCCTCTGCCACGTTCAGGTCGATGACGGCGCGGATGCGAGGGCTGAGATCGTCGTCCACGCGCCTGACCCTATCGGCCCTCTCTCCCGGCCCGGCGGCCGTCCGCCGGGCCGGGACTCCGGTACCGCTCAGGGCGCCTGGCCGCGCATTCCGGCGCCGCCCCGGACCGGGTAGACGCTGAGCGGGCTGCCCAGCTTGGCGGGCAGATCGGCGGAGCACGCCCGGGACGTGAACGAGGCGTACACCGGGACGGTCTGGCCCGGCGGGTACACCCGCAGCCAGTGCGCGGTAACCGGGTGGCAGGCGGAGGGGCTGTAGTTGCCCGCGTCGGCCACCTGCAGCACGGCGTGCGCGTCGCCGCCGGCCGGGATCGTGACCGTGGCCGCGGCGGCGCTGGTGTTGCGGTCGGCGGCCCGGCCGATCTGGCCGCCGGAGGCGCGGGGGCCGGTCACGAACGACACCCCGGGGTACCCGTACAGGGTGCAGGAGCTCCCGGACGTGTTGGTGAAGTCGATCGGGTAGTACACGCTGCCGGCGGCGCCGCCGGACTGGCTGGTGTTTACCTTGATCGTCAGGCTGGACGAGGAGCAGCCAGCGCCGCCGGAGGCGTGCGCGGATGTGGCGGGGGACGGGGTGGCCGCCGCGGAGGTGTTCGCGGGCGCGGGCTGGCTGGCCGCTGGCGACGAGGCGCCGGATGTGCCGCTGGTTGCCGAGCCGCAGCCCGCGATCAGCACCGCCGCCGCCAGGGCGAACAGCACGGATCGTGTCATTGCAGTTGTCCTTGTCTGCCGGTCGGGCAGCCCCGCTGGCCCCCCTGTCGCCTACAACGACGCGGTGGCGGCGCGGCTGGTTGCGCGCGCGGAGCGGAGGTAGCGTCAGCCGTGCCCGCTGTGTTGTCCCGGGGAACGAGCCCGGGGCCGCTTTCCCGATCGGAGGGATCATGCTGCCGCAAGGCTCCCGCTTCACGACCCGCCCGCAACTGGCCGGCACGTTCGGCATGGTGGCCTCGACTCACTGGCTCGCGTCCGCGGCCGGGCTGGCGGTGCTGGAGAGCGGCGGCAACGCGTTTGACGCGGCGGTGGCCACCGGCCTGGTGCTGCAGGTGGTGGAGCCGCACCTGAACGGTCCCGGCGGCGAGGTCCCGGTGATCGGGTACGACGCCACCGGCGGCGAGGTATTCGTGCTGAACGGGCAGGGCACCGCACCGGCCGCCGCCACCCCGGCGCACTTCGGTGAGCTGGGGCTGGGCCTGGTTCCCGGCGACGGCCTGCTGCCGGCGTGCGTGCCCGGCGCGTTCGGCGCCTGGCTGCAGCTGCTGGCCGCCCGCGGCACCATGCGGCTGGCCGACGTGATGAAGTACGCGATCGGCTACGCCAGGGACGGTTACCCGCTGGTGCCGGGGATCTCGGCCGGCATCGCGGCCGTGGCGGACCTGTTCACGCAGCACTGGCCCAGCTCGGCCGAAATCTACCTGGCCGGCGGGGTGCCGTCGCCGGGCTCGCGGTTCGCCAACCCGGTGCTGGCCGCCACCTACGAGCGCATCCTGGCCGAGGCGGAAGCGGCGGGGCCGGACCGGGAAGCGCAGATCGAGGCCGCGCACCGGGCCTACTACCAGGGGTTCGTGGCCGACGCGATCACGGGTTACCTGGCGAAGGCCGAGGTGATGGACGTCACCGGCGAGCCGCACCGCGGCCTGCTGTCCGGCGACGACCTGGCGGGGTGGCGGCCGGTGACCCAGCGGCCGGTCACCCTCGACTACCAGGGCCTGACCGTGTGCAAGACCGGCCCGTGGGGGCAGGGCCCGGTGTTCCTGCAGCAGCTCGCGCTACTGGCCGGGTTCGGCCTGGACGGGATGGAGCCGGGCGGCGCCGACTACATCCACACCGTCATCGAGTGCGCCAAGCTGGCGTTCGCCGACCGGGAAGCCTGGTACGGGGACGACCCCGGGGTGCCGCTCGCGGGCCTGCTGTCAGCGGAGTACGCGGCGCAGCGGCGGGCGCTGGCCGGTCCGTCCGCCTCCGGCGAGCTGCGGCCCGGGTCGCCGGACGGCCGGGCCCCGGTGCTGCCGGGATACGCGACCGGCGAGATCCCGCTGCCGGCCGGGGGCAGCACCGGCGAGCCCACCATGGCCGACACCGGCGCGGACACCGGCCGCCGGGGCCCCGGCGACACCTGCCATCTCGACATCGCCGACCGGTGGGGCAACGTGGTGACCGCCACCCCCAGCGGGGGATGGCTGCACAGCTCGCCGGTCATTCCCGGCCTCGGCTTCTGCCTGGGCACCCGGGGCCAGATGTTCAGCCTGACGCCCGGCCTCGCGAACAGCCTCGCGCCGGGCAAGCGGCCCCGGACCACGCTCAGCCCGACCATGGTGCTACGCGGCAGCGAGCCGTACCTGGCGTTCGGCACCCCGGGCGGGGACCAGCAGGACCAGTGGACGCTGGGCTTCTTCCTGAATCACCTGCACTTCGGCATGAACCTGCAGGAGGCCATCGACGCGCCCGGCTTCCACACCCGTCACTTCCCGTCCTCCTTCTATCCGCGTGAGTCCGCTCCGCGCACGCTCGATATCGAGGAACGGGCAGGGCACCAGGTGATCTCCGAGCTCGAGGGACGCGGCCACC
>DASQSC010000593.1:0-2161 GCA_035642555.1 Streptosporangiaceae bacterium
GCCCGGGCCCCGCCCGTGAGCAGCGGCCAGCCGTAGCGGGGATCGGGCAGCAGGTCGAACCGGTCCAGGGCGGCCGTGATGACGTCCATCGCCTCGGCCGGCCTGCCCTCGGCCAGGCGCAGTTCCGCCTCCAGCTGGGCCACCGGCAGGTTGTGCTGGTTCGCGTGCGGGCCGCAGTAGCCGGCCCGGCCCAGCGCCGCGCCGACGGCGGCGGCCGACGAGCGCGCGCCGGCCACGTCGCCCCGCAGCAGCGCGATGCTGCCCTCGACCACCCGCAGCGAGAGGCGGTTGACCCGCGGCGGCGACAGCGCCAGGGCGTGCTCGATCACCTCGGTGGCCTCGTCCCAGCGGCCGAGCGACACCAGCGGCTCGGCCACGTTGATCGCCAGGAAGGTGCCCGTGGTCCGGGCCAGGCCGAAGGCGCCCGCGCTGGCGATGCCGGCCCGGGCCACCTGGGCGGCCCGTTCATGCTCGCCTATGCCTTGCAGCACGTGCGACTCGTTGATGGCCACGTAGAGCAGCGGCCGGTAGGCGTCCGCCTGCACCGCGAGCGCGCGCGCCAGGGCCAGCAGTTCCAGCGCCGCAGCGTCGTCACCGGCGCGCGACTCCACCATGCCGAGCTGGCACAGCGCGCTGATCTCGGTGCTGGTATCCCCGGCCCGCCGGGCGAGGGCCAGTGCCTCCTCGGCCGCGGCCCGCATTCCCGCGAGGTGCGGCTCGGCCGCGTACCTGCCATCGCTCACCAGTACCTGCGCCCGGGCGGCGTCATCGAGCCCGGGCGGCACGAGCTTCAGCGCTGCCCGCAGGTCAGCGGCGGGGTCTCCGCGGCCGCTGTGCTTGCTCAGGCTGGCGCGCCGTTCCAGCAGCAGGGCCGTCCGGACGGGCTCGGCGGCCGGGTCGATCTCCTTCAGGGCCGCCGACGCGAGCGCGGCGCCCCGGTCGTGCTCGTCGGCGTCGTGCGCGGCGGCCGCGGCCTTCTCCAGCACGGTCAGGTGGCTGGCGCCGGTGCGCTCCGCGGCGTCCGGGACCTTGTCCCATAGCTCCAGCACCCGGTCGAGCAGGGTGAGCTGCTCGGCGTGGGCGAGCGAATGCCCGGCCGCGGCAGCCGCCCGCCAGGCGCTGGTCAGCGCCTCCCCGGTGTCGTGCGCGTAGTACCAGTGGTGCGCCAGCTCGATCATTCCCCGGCCCGGCTCGGACAGCCCGGCGCCGGACCCCAGCACCTGGGCGAAGCGGGTGTGCAGCCGGGTGCGCTCGCCTGGCAGCAGGTCGTCGTAGATGGCCTCCTGGATCAGCGCATGCCGGAACGCGTACCCGCCCTCGTCGGCGCGCAGCACGTTGGCGGCCACCGCTGGCCGCAGGGCGCGCGCGAGGTCATCGGCGTCCAGCCCGGTCACCGCCGCCAGCAGGATGTGCCCGATGCGCAGCCCGCCCGCGCTGGCTGCCCGCAGCAGCTCCTGCGTTTCCTCCGGCAGCCGCGCCGCCGCCGCGAGCAGCAGGTCCCGCAGCGACTCAGGGAGCCCGGCGCTCAGGGAGCCGTCGCAGCACAGCAGCTCTTCGACGAACAGCGGGTTGCCCTCGGCCCGGCGGTACACCTCGTCCGCCAGCCGTGGCTCCGGCTCCCCGCCGGTGATGCGGGCCACCAGCTCGTCCGCTTGCAGCCGCCCCAGCCGGGGCAGTTCCATCCGTTCCACCCACCCCAGCCGGCCGAACTCAGCGAGGCACGTCCGCAAGGGGTGGGTGCGGTGCAGCTCGTCCGACCGGTAACTGACGATGATCAGCACCCCGTCCAGCACCTGCTGGCTGCCGATGAGGAACGACAGCAGGTCACGGGTGGAGCGGTCGGCCCAGTGGGCGTCCTCGACGATCAGCACCACCGGGCCGGTCTCGGCCAGCCGTTCCAGCAGCGTCAGCATCTGCTCGAACAGCCGGGCCCGGGCGACGCCCGGATCCGCCTCCGGGGCGGCCTCCCCGAACTCGGGCAGCAGCCGGGCGAACTCGCTGGTCGTGTGGCCGGGCAGCAGCGCCGCCACCCGGTCCGGGCCCAGGTCCCGGGTGAGCTCCCGGAGCATCGCCGCGAACGGGGCGAACGGCAGCCCTTCGGCGCCCAGGTCCAGGCACGCGCCGGCCAGTACCCGCGCGCCTGCCTCACCAGCCCGCGCCG
>DASQSC010000594.1:0-2502 GCA_035642555.1 Streptosporangiaceae bacterium
ATGGCGGCCGCGCGCTGGCGGAACGGCTCCCGCCCCGGCCCGCGCCCGCCTGCCCCGCCGCCCTCGCCGGCCGCATCGGTCAGCGCGATGCGGTAGGTGCGCTTGCCCCGGATCTCGCGCTCGATCAGGTCAGCACGCTCCATGCCGGACAGCAACTGGGCGAACGCCACGCTGGAGCCCGGGTACCCCACCGCCGCGGCCAGTGAGGTGCTGGCCATGCCGCTCGGGTCGGTGATCTCGCCAACCGCCGCCAGGTGGGAGATGACCCGGTCGCGCGTGCCGACGGCGCGCTTCCTGCTTCTCGCCTTCACGTCCCCCACCATGCTGCACCCTTCTCCAGGCAAGTCCCGCGGCTCCCCAGCCAAGTACCGCGGCAATCATGCGGCCAGCCGGCCGGCCGGCAATCACGCCCAGCCCCTCCCGCCGCTAGTCATCATATGTCGCCTGCCCGCGGCTGATGACGGAGGGTGGTGCGGCGCCGGAGGCCGGGCCCGGCTCCCCCGCGAGCTGCTGCAACACCGCGAACACGCTGGCAGTGTCCTCATTGGCGTGCCCGCCGGCGAGCGCCGCCAGGTGCACCTGGGCGGCGGCGGTGAACACCGGCGCCGGGCAGCCGAGTTCCCGGGCGAAGCCGGCAATGATGTCGAGGTCCTTCTGGAAGGTGGCGACGCGCATGGACGCCTCGCCGTACTCCCCCGCCACCATGAGCGGTCCGCGCACTTCCAGCATCCGCGAGGTGCCCGCGCCCGCCGTCAGCGCCGCCAGTGACTGACCCGGGTCGAGGCCGGCCCGGCCGGCCAGCAGCAGGGCCTCGGCCGCCGCCACGTTGTGGATGGTTACCAGCAGATTGGCGACCAGCTTCAGCTTCGTTCCATTGCCGAACGCGCCCAGGTCGACCTGGCCGCGGGAGAACGCGGCCAGCACCGGGCGCACCTCCGCCAGCGTGGCCGGGTCGCCGCTCGCGTAGATGACGACGTCCTTGCCGCGGATCTGCGCCCCGGTGCCGCTGATCGGGCAGTCGAGCATCACCGCGCCCCGGTCCGCGAGCAGCTGCCGGGCCCGTTCCTTGACCGGCAGCGGCAGCGTGCTGGTCTCGATCACCGCCAGCCCCGGGCGCGCGCCGCTGACCAGCCCGTCCGTGCCGTCGATGACCTGCTCGAACGCCGCCACCGAAGGCAGCGACAGGATGACGGCACCGGCTCCGGCAGCGACCTCGGCGGGCGAGGCGGCCGCGATCCCGCCCAGCGCGGTGACCGCCGCGGCCCGGTCCGGCTCGACGTCGCGTCCCATCACCCGGTATCCCGCCGCCAGCAGGTGCCGGGCCATCTGCCCGCCCATCGTCCCCAGGCCGACGACGCCCAGGCCGGCCGCGCCCAGGCCGGCCGGCGCTGGCGGTGACTCACCCATTCGCGTCCCCTCGCTAGGCATGCGCGAGCGTGCCGTGCATCTTCCCGACCCTACAAACCCGGCGCGGCGCGGATGCCGCCGCGGCGGCGTCCCCGCCCATCCAATGCAGATGATTAGGCGGCCCTGCCCGGCACCAGCGACGCATAGGCCGGGCACCGGGCCGGCCGGGCTCACCGGGCGAGATGATTGCCGGCCGTCCGGGTCCGCGGCGGGCCCGCTCTAGCCCGCGCGGGTGCCGGGCGCGCCAGCGGACCCGGCCGGGTACTCCGCCAGCGGGACCGCGTCCTTGGCCCAGGCGTCCAGGACGGGAGTCACGACCCGCCATGACTGCTCCGCCTCGTCGGCCCCGACGGGGGCAGCGCCAGGTAGACGGCGACCGGCCCCTCTCCCGCCAGGCAGGCCGCCACGCTCGCGGGGCCGGCAAGGTCGAGGACCTGGTAGCGCGACGCGGCCACGATGTCGTCCCGCGCCGGGCCGGGCAAGCCGCCCGCAGTTCGAACGCCCGTTCCATGTCGTCGCAGGCGAACGTGTGGGTGGTCATCCGGGTGGGATCGACCCGGCCGTTCGCCTCGTCCGCGCCGTAGCTGCGGGCGAGTTCCTGCCACGCCGGTGCCGACTCGACCCCGATGCTCAGCCCCCCCGGAGCCTCGCTCCGGCAGTGCACATCAGGCCCACCGGGCCCTGCGCGAACACCGCCACCGTCCCGCCGATCGGGATGTTGCCGTGCTCCGCCCCCATGAACCCGGTCGAGAGCATGTCACAGCAGTAGACCGCCATCTCGTCGCGCTGCGGGGAATCTTGGCCATGTTGGCGTCGGCCTCGTTCACGTGGAAGTACTCGGCAAAGACCCGTCCTTGGTGTTCGAGAACTTCCAGCCCCCCAGCGGCGCGCCGGACTGTGACGCGTACCCGTCCTGGGCTGCCGGGTCCCCCCAGTCCGGCGTGATGGCGCCCGCTACCACCCGGTCGCCCGGCCGGAAGTGCCTGACCTCGCTGCCGGCCTCGTGCACCACCCCGACGGCCTCGTGCCCGAGGGTCAGGTTCTCCCGCGGGCCGATGCCTCCGCTCACCGTGTGGGAGTCCGAGGTGCAGATGA
>DASQSC010000595.1:0-3564 GCA_035642555.1 Streptosporangiaceae bacterium
CGATAGAAGAGAGGCCGGGCAACCGGCCGAACGGAAATCGCGCGGCTGGGCCGAGCGGCCGCCGCGGAAGCCGGGCAACCGGCAGGCCGGGCGCCGCGAGGCGAGGCCGAGCGGGAGGCGGGAAGCCGGGCAACCGGCGGAACGCAAACCGCGAGGCCGCGGGCCGAGGAGGGCCCCGGGACGCCGGGCAACCGGCGGAACGGGCGCTCCGAGGCCCAGGGCAAGGCCCCTCCATCCCATACATGGAGGGGCCTTGTCATATTGTGCCCAGCCAGCGCCGGATTGCCACCACCAACACGCCGCGCGGTCCCGCCGGGGGCCATTCATACCGAACGGTTCGCTGCCTAGTCGGCGCCGCTGAACGAGTGAATGGCCGCTGGGTACCGGGCTCTTACCGGCCGGCTGGCAGGCGAGCGCCGCCCGGGACCGGCCGGCTGGCAGGCGTCCGCCGCCCCGGGACAGGGCGGCGGACGTCAGGCGGCGGGCACGGCGCCTGCTGCCAGCTCACCGCCCTGCCAGACCGCGGCGACCAGCGGGACCCCGGGCCGGTACGCCAGGTAGGCGTGGGATGGCGCGTCGAGCAGCACCAGGTCGGCGCGGGCACCGGGACCGAGGTGCCCCACGTCGGCCCGGCGCAGCGCCCGGGCCCCGCCGGCGGTCGCCGCCCACACCGCTTCGGCCGTCGTCATCCGCAGCTCCCGCACCGCCAGCGCGATCACCAGCGGCATGCTGGAGGTGAAGCAGGACCCAGGGTTGCAGTCGGTGGCCAGGGCCACCGTCGCCCCGGCTGCCAGCAGCCGCCTGGCGTCCGGGTAAGGCTGCCGGGTGGAGAATTCCACCCCGGGCAGGAGGGTCGCGACCGTGTCCGAGCCGGCCAGGGCGGCCACGTCATCGTCGGCCAGGTAGGTGCAATGGTCGGCGGAGGCGGCGCCGGCCGCGACCGCGACCTGCACCCCCGGGCCGTGACCGAGCTGGTTCGCGTGCACCCGCGGCATCAGCCCCGCCCGCCGGCCGGCCGCCAGCACCGCGGCCGCCTCGTCCGCCCCGAACGCGCCCCGTTCGCAGAACGCGTCGACCCACTTCGCCGACGGCGCGCAGGCGGCCAGCATCGGCCCGCACACCAGGTCCACGTAACCGCCCGGGTCGTCGCCGAACTCGGGGGGGACGACATGGGCGCCGAGGAACGTCACCTCCGGGGTCAGTTCCGCCGCGAGGGCGACGCTCCGCTGCTCCGCCTCGACCGTGAGCCCGTAGCCGGACTTGCACTCCACGGTGGTGGTGCCCTGCCGGAGCATCTCGCTGGCCAGCCGCCGCAGGTTCGCCCGCAGCTCGTCATCGGCGGCGGCCCTGGTCGCCGTCACCGTGCTCCGGATCCCGCCGGCCTGGTAGGGCCGCCCGGCCATCCGGGCGGCGAACTCGGCGCTCCGCTCGCCCCCGAACACCAGGTGCGCGTGCGAATCGACGAAGCCGGGCAGCACCGCCCGCCCGCCGCAGTCCACCGCCTGGTCGGCGGCCGGGGCGCGGGACGCGGGCCCGGTCCAGGTGACCCGGGCGTCCTCGATGATCAGGGCGGCACCGCCCAGGGCGGCGACCTCCCCCGGGCGCCCCGGGCCGGCCGCGGCGGCCGGGCCGGGGCCGTCAGCCGGCTCCGGGCTGTTGGTCACCAGCTCCCCGATGTTCGTGATCAGCGTGCTCACAGTTTCCTTTCATGCCGGTGCCCGCTGGCCGGGCATAGCCGTGCCCGGCTGGCACCGCACCGGGTTGCGGAGCGTCGGCGGCCTGCCACGAAACCGTTCCGAATAAATGATATTGATGCCCGGCAGGAATACGCGAAATTACCGGCCAGCGGTTCGGTGGCTATTACCGGCCGTGATTAACATCTGTTGACACCTTTCTACCGCCCTGCGAGTATTCGGATTGCTTCCCTGTCATGCCTGGTCACCGGGCGGCGAGGAGCACGTGAGGATGGCGCCGCGCAAGGGGTACTGACTGCGATGACCAGCACTGGCAGCCTGAACGCCGACCGCCTGGTGTGGATGCTCACCCAGATGCTGCGGATCCGGGAATTCGAGGAAACGGTCAAGCGCAGCTTCACCGAGCACCCGGGGCTGATCCGGGGCCACACTCACCTCGCCGACGGGGCGGAGGCGTCGATCACCGGCTCGCTGTCCGTGCTGCGGCCGGGCGACCAGGTCCTCACGACCTACCGCTGCCACGGCTACCCGCTGGTGCTCGGCACCGACCCCCGGGCCATGCTGGCCGAGATCTTCGGGAAACGGGACGGGCTGTGCGGCGGCTACGGCGGGTCTATGCACCTGACCGACGTGTCCCGGGGGTTCCTGGGCACGTCCGGCATCGTGGGCCAGGGCATCCCGCAGGCGACCGGTGCCGCCTACGCGGCCCAGATCGCCGGGCGGGGCCAGGTCGTGCTTTGCTTCTTCGGCGACGGGGCGGCCAAGCAGGGCGCGTTCCACGAGTCGCTCAACATCGCCTCGCTGTGGCGGCTGCCCATCGTCTACGTGCTGGAGAACAACAGCTACAACGTGGTCACCCGGGTCGAGCAGGAGGACGCCAACGCGGCCGCCGGCGAACCGCTGTCGGTGAAGGCCCGGGCCTACAGCATGCCCGGCGTGACGGTGGACGGCGGCGACCCGCTGGCGGTGCATGCCGCGGTGGCGGAAGCGGCCGCCCGGGCGCGCAGCGGGGACGGGCCGACGCTGGTGGAGTCCAAGGTGTACCGGCTCAGCGCGCACGGCAACATCATCGTCCCGCCGGAGATACCGCTGCACTTCCCCGAGCACGAGGCGATCGCCGTGTTCGGCGCCGCCGAGGAGTACGAGGCGGCGAAGCGGGGCGACCCGGTGCCACGGTTCCGCGCCCGGCTCATCAGCGACGGCGTGCTCACGGCCGGCCGGGCCGACGCTCTCGCCGGCGAGGTGCGCCAGGAGATGGCGGCAGCCGTCGGGTACGCGGTCGCGAGCCCGTTCCCCGACCCGGCGGACGCGCTCAGGTTCGTGTCCGCCTAGCACGCGCAAGACCCAGGACCACCCGCAAGCCCAGGACCGCGCAGGAGGGCCGGATGTCCCGCGAACTGCCCTACATCGCCGCCATCGAGGAAGCCATCCGGCTGGAGATGGAGCGCGACGAGAAGGTCCTGTACTTCGGCCAGAACATCGCCACCACCGAGAACGACCCGTTCCGGCAGGCGTTCGGGCCGGACCGGGTCCGGGTCACGCCGATCTCGGAGACCGCGGAGATCGGGATGGCGGTCGGCGCCGCGCTGGCCGGCTACCGGCCGGTGGTGGAGCTGTACATGGCCGAGTTCATGCTGGTGGCGATGGACCAGGTGGTGAACGAGGCGCCCCGGTTCCGGTACATGAGCGGCGGCCAGGTGACCGTCCCGCTGGTGCTCAAGGCCGGGTACGGGTTCACGGCGGGCTGGGCGGGCCAGCACACCGGCTCGCTGTACGGGATGTTCCTGGGCGTCCCCGGGCTCAAGGTGGCCCTGCCGGCCACCGCGGCCGATGCCAAGGGCCTGATGGCCAGCGCGATCCGGGACGACAA
>DASQSC010000596.1:0-2701 GCA_035642555.1 Streptosporangiaceae bacterium
CGGTACCGCCCGGCTCAGCTGAGCAGCAGCACCGCGTAGCAGGCGAGCCAGTGCTCGACCATGTAGTCGTCGCCGACCACGTGCGGGAGCGCCGCGCCGGCATGCTCGCGGGCGGCGGCCAGCGCGAGGCCGGCCCGCGGATCGTCGTCCGGCAGCGCCTCCGCGATCCGCCGCCAGCACCATGCCCGGCTCGCATTGAGCCCGTGCAGGTGGGCGGTCTGCCCGTCCGCCGGATCGGCCACGACGGCCGGGGTGAACAGCGACGACGGCTCGCCGCTGACGATCGCCGGCAGGAAGAGCGACAGCCATCCGGCGAACTCGTCCGCCGGCAGCAGGCAGGACATCAGCTCCGCCTCGGTGAGGGCCGGGGACAGGAAGTCGTGCCCGGACGGCTCCCAGCCACCGGGGTAGAGCGTGTCGGCGCCGAACCAGTCCTGGGCCTTGGCGTTGATCGCCGTCAGCAGCCTGGAGTCCCCGTCCGCCGCCAGCCGCCGGGCGTGCGGCAGCGCCCGCGAGAGCCCGAAGGCGCTGTTGGCGTGGACGCCGTACCGCACCGGGTAGGTGGCCTTGGGCAGCCACTCCAGGAAGCACCCGGTGAGCGCCTCGGCCAGCGGCGCCATCGCCGTCGCCCACTTCTGCGCGTCGGGGTCATCCCAGCCCCGGGCCTCCTGGGCCAGCGCGAGCGCCCACCCCCAGCCGTACGGGCGCTGGCGGCGGCCGTTCGGGCCGGCGATGAACTCCGCCTCGGCGGCCAGCGCCACCGGGCTGAACTGGGCGTCGAGCGCGGCCCGGATCTCCCCCGCTGGCACCGAGTCAGGGACCGCCCGCAGCAGCCGCACCAGCAGCCAGTGCATCTCCACGCACGAGTGCCAGTCGAAGCTGCCGTAGAAGACCGGGGTGCGGGCCCGTGGCCGGAACGGGAAGTCGCCCGGCTTGGTCATCGTGTGGTGGACGTCGGACGGGAACTCGTGCCTGATGTTGGCCAGCGCCACCCGCGCGTAGCCAGCCGCCTCGGTGCGCAACGTCTGGCCCCAGTCGGCTGCCAGGTCCACGATCCCTCCGCTCCCGCGCACTTGTACCCGACACCGCCCGAGCGTACGCCGCTCAGGGCGTGCCGCGGACCGTGCCCGCACGGTGCCGGGTCAGCCCGGCCGCACGGCTGCGAGACTTGCAGCCATGACAGCAAGCGAACGGCGCCGGCGGCAGGCACAGTCGTTCGGCGATTTCGCCGCCGAGTACGAACGGGGCCGGCCGTCCTACCCGGCGGCGGCCGTTGACTGGGTGCTGCCGCCCGGCTGCCGCCGGGTGGCCGATGTGGGTGCCGGGACCGGGAAGCTCACCCGGCTGCTGCGTGCCCGCGGCCTCACGGTGACGGCGGTCGAGCCGTCCGGCGGCATGCGGGAACAGCTCGCCCGGCAGATCCCGGACGTCCAGGTGCTGCCGGGCACCGCCGAGCAGATCCCGCTCCCGGACGGCAGCGTGGAGGCGGTGCTGCTGGCGCAGGCATGGCACTGGGCCGACCCGGCCCGGGCACTGCCCGAGACCGCCCGGGTGCTGGCGCCCGGCGGCTGGCTGGGCCTGCTCTGGAACGTGCGGGACGAGCAGGTGCCGTGGGTGGCCGAGCTGGGACGGACCATGCACGGCCAAGGCGACTCTGACCACTACGCTCCGCCGCTCGGGCCGCCGTTCGAGCCACCTGAGCGGCTCACGGTCCGGTGGGTGAACCACCTGACCCCGGACACGCTGCTGGACATGGTCGCTTCCCGCAGCCACCTCAACATCCGGCCGCCCCGGGAGCGGGCCGCGCTGCTGGGCGAGGTCCGGCGGCTGCTGGCCACCCACCCGGACCTGGCCGGGGCGACTGACATCCCGCTCCCGTACCTGACCCGCTGCACCCGTGCCCGCGTGCCGGGCGGCCCGGCCATTGGGAACGGTGGCCGTTCAGGCTGAGGTGACCCGTCAGGCCAGCGCCAGGAATCGGCGGACGTCGCCCGCGTCGGCCCGCAGCGCGGCCGAGTCGGCTTCCGGCAGCGCGGTCAGGGGCGACACCACCACCTCGCCCGCCGCGATGGACCAGGTCGCGGCGGCCTGCCCGGCAACGAGCGCGAACGGGCGGAAGACCCCGCCCGAGATGATGGCCGCCGCGTGCGGCCCCACGACCGGGTCCCGGGACGCCCACCCCAGCAGCAGCGGTTCGAACGCGCCGAGCAGCCGGGGTGACGCCGGCTGCGACGGTGCAGGCGGCCGGCCGGCCAGCTCGGCCAGGCCGTCGTCACGATCGGCCAGCCCGGCGGCGATCTGCGACAGCCCGCGCCGGGCATCGGCCAGCGGCAGGCCCGACCACTTGGCCAGGTCCCGGTCGCTGGCCGGGCCGTGGCCGGCCAGGTAGCGCCGGGCCAGCTCGGCCAGGGCCCGGTCCCGGTCGAACCGGCGGGGCGGCGGGCCGAGCCAGTCCCGGGCGAGCGCATACGCCTGCCCGCCGGCGGTGACGGGCCCGCGCACGGTGAGGCCGCGGAACGCGGCGAGCCCCAGGATGTGAACCAGTGCCTGCCCCTTCGTACGCACTCCGGCCGCGGCGATCCGCCCGCTGAGCTGCTGCCGGGTCAGCGGTCCCTCCGCTGCCAGCGCGCGTTCCACCACCGCGACGCCGCGGCCGGCATCGCCGGGCGGCACCCCTTCCTGCGCCAGCCGCCGCGCGTTG
>DASQSC010000597.1:0-3883 GCA_035642555.1 Streptosporangiaceae bacterium
CCGGGACGGCGGGCGCAGCCGCCACCATCACCGTCTGGCCCGGCGAGCACCACCAGACGGTCGACGGCTTCGGCTTCACCGAGGCGTTCCGGGAGCCGGTGATCACCGCGCTGCCCGCCGCCGAGCAGCAGCAGCTCGGCACCCTTCTGTTCAGCCCCTCCGCCGGGGCGGGCATGAGCATCGTGCGCTTCGGCCTGGGCGGTGCCACCGATCCCGGCGATCCGATCAGCGGCCCCGGCGACGCAGCCGAGCAGATATGGCTCGGCAAGCTCGCCGAGCAGCACGGCGTGCACCAGTTCTACGCCGACGCCTGGAGCGCCCCGGCCGGCATGAAGACCAACGGCTCGCTCGACAACGGCGGCTCCCTGTGCGGCTCGCCGGGGGAGAGCTGTCCCGCGGGGGACCAGCGGCCTGCCTACGCCGGCTACCTGGCCGGCCAGGCGGCGCAGTTCGCCCAGAACGGCATCCCGCTACGCGCGGTCGGCTTCGTTAACGAGCCCGAAATCGGCCCGAGCTATGCCAGCATGCTGATGACCCCAGCGCAAGCCGCCGACTTCGTTCCCTACCTGGGCCGGGCACTGGCCGCACAGCACCTGCGTACGCGGGTGGCCTGCTGCGACGCGGAGGGCTGGACCGACGCCGCCGCCTACACGCAGGCGGTGCTCGGCTCGCCCGCCGCCGCCCGCTACGTCGGCCTGATCACCGGCCACGGCTACACCGCGCCGCCGGTCAGCCCGCTCCCGGCCGCCGGCCGGGCGGTGTGGGAGAGCGAGTGGGCGAACTTCGACCCCTGGGACCCGGCCTGGGACGACGGCACCGCCGGCGCCGGGATGACCTGGGCGAAAAACATCTCCGCCGCGTTCACCCAGGGCGGCGTGAACGCGTTCTTCTGGTGGTGGGGCGCATCGGCCAGCACCGCCAACTCGGGGCTGATCCAGGTGCTCGGGCCCACCATCAACTTGTCCGCGCGCTACTGGGCATCTGCCGCGTTCGGCCGCTTCATCCGGCCGGGCGCGGTCCGGATCGGCGCCCAGGCCGCTGCGTCCGCGGTACAGGTATCGGCGTTCGCGGACCCGGACGGGCGGCTGGTGATCGAGGCCATCAACACCGCGGCCGCCGCGCAGCAGGTCCGGCTGCAAGGCGCCGGCGGCTGGCAGCACGCGGCCGCTTACCTCACCGACGGCGGGCACGACCTGGCGCCGGTCGCACCCCCGGCGGCGGACGGCACCACTCAGCTGCCGGCCCGCTCGCTCACCACCTGGGTGCTTCCCACGGGGTGACCCGCGAGCGGGAGGCACTGTGAGCGAGGCCACACTGCGCTGCCCGGCGGCGGCGGGTAGCGTCACCGGCACCGATGTCCCTCGTCACCGTGCTCGCTGTCGCCGGTTTCGCCGCCGCGGTCGGCGGGCTGGTGCAAAGCGGCGTCGGGCTGGGGGTCGGCCTGGTCACCGCGCCCGTCCTCACCCTGCTCGACCCGGCGCTCATGCCCGGCGCGATGCTGGTGACCGGCACCTGCCTGCCGCTGCTGATCCTGGCCCGGGAGGTCAGGCACGCGGACTGGCGCGGGGCGTCGTGGGCGCTGGGCGGGAGGCTGGCCGGGACCGCGGCCGGGGTGTGGGTGGTCGCCGCGGTGCCGCTGCGGGTGCTTGGCCTGTGCATCGGCGGCGCCGTGCTCGCAGTGGTGATGGTCACCAGCCTGGGGGCGTCGCTGCCGCGCAACGGCGCGACGCTGCTGGCCGCCGGGACGGTCTCCGGCGTCAGCGGCACCGCCACCTCGATCGGCGGCCCGCCGGTGGCCCTGCTGTACCAGCGCGAGAGCGGGCCGCGGGTGCGGGCGACGCTGTCGGTGTTCCTGTTCACCGGCAACCTGCTGGCGCTGGTGGCGCTGGCCGTATCGGGTCACCTGCCGGGCCGGGACATCCCCGCCGGGCTGGTGCTGCTGGCCTGCGCCGGTGCCGGGTTCGCGACCGCCTGGCGGCTGCGGCGTTACCTCGACGGCGGGCGCATCCGTGCCGCCGTCCTGCTGGTAACCACGGCCTCCGCGCTCGCCCTTATCGTCCGCAGCATCGTGGGCTGAGCCGGGTAAGTTCGGAGCGTCGGCTGGGAGGTCGCGCATGCTGGTTGCCGGGATTGACTCCTCGACCCAGTCCACCAAGGTGCTGCTGTGCCAGGCGGAGGACGGCACCGTGGTCGGCCAGGGCAGCGCGCCGCACCCCGACGGCACCGAGACCGACCCGGCGGCCTGGCTGCGCGCCCTCGACCGGGCCGGGGAGGGGCTGCTGAGCAGGGCGGACGCTGTCGCGGTGGCCGGCCAGCAGCACGGCATGGTCGTCCTCGATGACAACGCCGACGTGATCCGGCCCGCGCTGCTCTGGAACGACCTGCGCTCCGCCGGCGCCGCCGCCGAGCTCGTCGCCGAGCGCGGGCCGCAGTGGTGGGCACAGCGGACCGGCAGCGTGCCGAACGCCTCGTTCACCGTGACCAAGCTGCGCTGGCTGGCCGGGCACGAGCCAGAGCACGCGGCCAGGACCGCCGCCGTGATGCTGCCGCACGACTGGCTCAGCTGGCGGCTGCGGGCCGGCCCAGCCCCGGACAAGGAGCCGGTCACCGACCGCGGCGACGCATCAGGCACCGGGTACTTCTCCCCCGCCGACAGCACCTGGCTGCCCGAGGTCGCGTCGGACGCGCTCGGCCACCGGGTGCGGCTGCCCCGGGTGGCGCAGCCCGCCGAGGTCACCGGGGAGACCGGCTGGGGCGCCGCCGTCGCGCCCGGTACCGGCGACAACATGGGCGCCGGCCTCGGGCTGGGCCTGGCGCCCGGCGAGGTGGCGGTCTCGATCGGGACCTCGGGCACCGCGTTCGCGGTCAGCCCGGTGCCAGCGGCCGACCCGTCCGGCGCGGTCGCCGGGTTCGCCGACGCCACCGGCCGGTACCTGCCGCTGGTGTGCACGATCAACGCCGCGCTGGTGCTGTCCTCGGTCGCCGCCATGACCGGTACCGACCTGGCCGGCCTGTCGGAGCGGGCGCTGGCGGCCGAGCCGGGCGCTGGCGGCATCACGCTGCTGCCGTACCTGGACGGCGAGCGGACCCCCGTCCGCCCGCACGCCACCGGCGCGCTGGCGGGCCTGACCACCCGCAACGCCACGCCGGAGAACCTGGCTCGGGCGGCGGTCGAGGCGGTGCTCGGCTCGCTCGCCGCCGTCGCCGGGCTGATGACCGGCTACGGCGTGGAATGCCGCCGGGTGCTGCTGATCGGCGGCGGGGCGCGCTCGGAAGCGGTCCGGGCGCTCGCCCCCGGCATCTTCGGCGCCGCGGTCGAGGTACCCGAGCCGCAGGAATACGTGGCGCTGGGCGCCGCCCGGCAGGCGGCCTGGGCGCTCGCGGGCACCCCGGAGCCCCCGGCGTGGCCGCGCCCGCCCGCCAAGCAGTACACCGGACCGGCACAGCCCGGCCTCGCCGAGCGCTTTGCCTGGCTCCGGGACGCCACCGCCACCTGGGAGAGAAAGGACTGACCGTGACCACAGACGGTTATATGCCGGCGCCAGCCGACCGCTTCTCGTTCGGGATCTGGACCGTGGGCTGGCAGGGGGTGGATGTCTTCGGCCCCGCGGTCCGCCCGCCCATGCCGGCCGACCGGGCCGTGCGCAAGCTCGCCGAACTGGGCGCCTACGGCGTGAACTTCCACGACAACGACGTGTTCGACTTCGACGCCAGCGAGTCAGAGCGGGACCAGCGGATCGCCGCGTTCCGGCAGGCGCTGACGGACACCGGGCTGGTCGTGACCACGGCCACCACCAACCTGTTCGGCCACCCGATGTTCAAGGAGGGCGCGTTCACCGCCAACGACCGGGACGTCCGCCGGTTCGCGCTGGCCAAGGTCATG
>DASQSC010000598.1:0-3117 GCA_035642555.1 Streptosporangiaceae bacterium
CTGCTCCGCCAGCTCGGCCTGGACGAGCTGGGGGACTTCCCGCGCCGCCACGTGGAAGCGACCTATCACCTGCCGCTGCGGTTCGGCGACGAGTTCGACCTGATCCTGCAGGCCGAGAAGGTCGGCCGCACCTCCATCACGTACTGCTGGCAGGCGGTGCGGGACGGCGAGCTGTGCGCGGAGGGCCGGAGCGTGACCGTGCACGTCGGCCCGGACGGGTCGCCCCGCAACCTGCCCGCGGTGCTCCGCAACGGCCTGCGGGACGCGCCCTAGCGACGCGCCCTATACGTTCCCGATGATCGCGGACTCGTACGCGGCCAGGGTGGCCTCCGGCGCGTCGTGCATGAGGTAGATGCTGAAGTTGTCCGCCCCGATCTCGCGCAGCTCCGCCAGCCGGTCCCGCTGCCGCTCGACCGGGCCCAGTAGGCAGAACCGGTCCACGATGTCGTCGGGCACGAAGTCGGTGCTGGGGTTGCCCGGCTTGCCGTGGTGGGAGTAGTCGTACCCCTGCCGCGCCCGGATGTAGTCGGTGAGCGCCTGCGGCACCGCGTCCCCGGTATCGCCGTACCTGGCCACCAGGTCGGCGACGTGGTTGCCGACCATGCCGCCGAACCACCGGGTCTGGTCACGCATGTGCGGGTAGTCGTCGCCCACGTAGGCGGGGGCCGCGACGCAGACCGTGACCGCCGCCGGGTCGCGCCCGGCGGCGGCGGCAGCGGCCCGGACGGTGCCGATCGTCCACCGGGCCACGTCCGGGTCGGCGCACTGGAGGATGAACCCGTCCGCCTCCTCCCCGCACAGCCGGAGCGCCTTCGGCCCGTAACCGGCCATCCAGATCTCCAGCCGCCCGCCGGTGACCCAGGGGATCCGCACGGCGGTCCCCCGGTAGCTGACCTCCCGCCCCTCGGCCAGGTCACGGATGGTCCGCATGGCCGCCGACAGGGTCGCCAGCGACGCCGGGGTGCGGCCGAGCACCCGCATCGCCGAATCGCCCCGGCCGATCCCGCACACCGTGCGGTTGCCGAACGTGTCATTCAGGGTCGCGAACAGCGACGCGGTCACCGACGGCTCGCGCGACAGCGGGTTGGTGACCATCGGCCCCACCATCACCCGCGACGTGCGCGCCAGGATCTGCGAGTAGATCACGAACGGCTCCTGCCACAGCACGCAGGAGTCGAACGTCCACACGTGGCTGAACCCGCCCGCGTCGGCGCGCACGGCGGTCTCGATGACCTGCCGGGCCGGCGGGTCGGTTTGCAGCACCAGCCCGATGTCCATCACTAAGCCCCCCGCCGTTCCTCAGCGCAGATACTGCGACGTGCCCCGGGGCAGGAACGCCCCGCGCCCGGCCCTGCCGTGCCACCGGCCGCCGTCGACGATGATCTCACCGCGCGACAGCACCGTGCTCACCTCGCCCTGGACCCGCATGCCCTCGTAAGCCGAGTAGTCCACGGCCATGTGGTGGGACTGTGCGGACAGCACGTGGCTGGCCGCCGGGTCGTACACGACGATGTCCGCATCCGACCCGGGCTGGAGCGTTCCCTTGCGCGGGTACAGGCCGAACATCCGGGCCGGCGTGGTCGCGTTCACCTCCACCCACCGCGCCAGCGACAGCTCGCCGTTGACCACGCCCTGGTGCAGCAGGTCGATACGGTGCTCGACGCCGGGGATCCCGTTCGGGATCTTCGAGAAATCGCCGCGCCCGAGTTCCTTCTGTTCCTTGAAGCAGAACGGGCAGTGGTCGGTGGAGACGACCGACAGATCATTGGTGCGCAGCCCGCGCCACAGCTGCGCCCAGTGCGCGGGCGGGCGGACCGGCGGCGAGCACACGTACTTCGCGCCCTCGAAACCGGGCTTGTCCAGGTCGTCCTGCCCCAGGTAGAGGTACTGGGGGCAGGTCTCGGCGAACACGTTCCGCCCGGCGGCCCTGGCCTCGCTGACCGCGGCCAGCGCCTGGGTGGCCGACAGGTGCACGATGTACAGCGGCGCGCCGGCCACCTCGGCCAGCCGGATCGCCCGGGCGGTGGCCTCCCCCTCCAGTTCCGGCGGCCGGGTGCGGCCGTGCCAGCCAGGGTCGGTGCGCCCGGCGGCCAGTGCCTCGGCCACGAGCACGTCGATGGCGATCCCGTTCTCGGCGTGCATCATGATCGTCGCGCCGTTGGCCGCGGCCCGCTGCATCGCCTGCAGGATCTCGCCGTCGGTGGCGTAGAACACGCCTGGGTAGGCCATGAACATCTTGAAGCTGGTCACGCCCTCGCCGACCAGGGTGTCCATCTCCTTCAGCGTCAGCTCGCTGACGTCGGAGACGATCATGTGGAACCCATAGTCGATGCTGGCCTTGCCCTCGGCCTTGGCGTGCCAGGCGTCCAGGGTTTCCCGCAGCGCCGCGCCCTTGGCCTGCACGGCGAAGTCGACGATGGTGGTGGTGCCGCCCCAGGCGGCGGCCCGGGTCCCGGTCTCGAAGTCGTCGGCCGAGAACGTGCCGCCGAACGGCATCTCCAGGTGGGTGTGCACGTCGATGCCGCCCGGCAGGACGTACTTGCCGGTGGCATCGATCACCTGGCCGGCCTCGCCGGCCAGGTCGGCAGAGCGTGCCGGGTCGAGCAGCGCCGCCACGGTCTCGCCGTCGACCAGGACGTCGGCTGGTGACGCCCCGGTCGCGGTGACGACGGTGCCGCCGCGGATGAGCGTTGGCATGGCAACCGCCTCCCTACGGCTGGACCAGCGGCCCGTAGCTGTCCGGGCGCCGGTCCCGGTAGAACTGCCAGAGCTGGCGTACCTCGGCCAGCATGCCCAGGTCCAGGTCGCGGACCAGCACCTCCTCCTCGCTGTCGGAGGCGGTGCCGCCGATGATCTGCCCGCGCGGGTCGGCGAAGTAGGACTGTCCGTAGAAGTCGTTGTCCCCGAGCGGCTCCACGCCGACCCGGTTGATGGTCCCGACGAAGTACTCGTTCGCCACCGCGGCCGAGGTCTGCTCCAGCTTCCAGAGGTACTCCGACAGGCCGCGGCTGGTGGCCGACGGGTTGAACACGATCTGCGCCCCGGCCAGGCCGAGCGCCCGCCAGCCCTCAGGGAAGTGACGCTCGTAGCAGATGTACACGCCGACCTTGCCGACCG
>DASQSC010000599.1:0-2359 GCA_035642555.1 Streptosporangiaceae bacterium
CGGCGCAGTCGCCCGGGACAGCGGCGGACGGCACGCCGGCGAAGCCGGCGGAGGCCGCGTCGCCGGGACAGCCGGACGGCCAGGAGGCCGACGGCAGGCCGTTCGTCCGCGGGCGCGTGCTGCGGGCGGACGGAACGCCGGTCAGCGGGGGCACCGTGACCGTGGTCGACCCCTCCGGCCGCCAGGCCGGCCGGGCCGTTGCCGGCCAGGGCGGGTCGTTCCGGGTGGCGCTGCCAGGCCGCGGCACGTACACGGTGATCGCCATCGCGCCCGGCCAGCAGCCGCAGGCGGCCGCGGTCCTGGTCGGCGACCAGGGAGCGGACCGGGACCTGCTGCTGCCGGGCACCAGCAGGCTGTCCGGCAACATCCGGGAGGCCCGCGCCGGGACGCCGCTGGCCGGTGCCGCGGTCAGCCTGGCCGGCCAGGCGGGCGAGGTGATCGCTTCCCAGCAGGCCGACGCCGCCGGGCGCTATGAGTTCGGCGGCCTGGCGGCCGGCAGCTACACGCTGGCTGTCAGCGCGCTGTCCTGCCATCCGGTAGCGCTGCCGGTGTCGGTGCCCGACGGCCGGTCCGTCTCGCTGGACGCGGAACTCCCCCGCGGCAGCCAGCTCGCCGGGACCGCCCGCACCGCCGAGGGCGAGCCGGTGCCCCACGCCCGGGTGACCCTGCTTGACCCGGCTGGCAACGTGACCGGCGCGAGCACGACCGGCCGGGATGGCCAGTTCGCGTTCGAGAACCTCCCGGCCGGGGACTACACGGTGATCGCCAGCGGCTACCCGCCGGTGGCTCACAGCCTGCGCATCTCCCCGGGCCAGGACCACTCCGGGGACATCGAGCTCGGCCACCCGCGCGGCTAGGGGCGGGGCCGGTCAGGACGAGGTCCGGACCGTGATCGTCTCCCCGCAGCCCGGGCAGCTGACGCTGGTCTCCTCCCCCGGCCCGGGCAGCCAGAACTCGAACTTCTCCCCGCACTGGGGGCACGAGCCGACCGGCGGCCGGGGCGGGCCGAGGTCCCGGCCGATGCCGGCCAGGTAATCGGCCAGCGGGCCGAGTGACATGGCCGCCCGACGCTGGTCGACGCCGTCCGGGTCGCGCAGCGGGCTGGGCACCCACCGCCCGTCCTTGCCGACGGCCTGGGTGCCGAATTCCTGTGGCTTGCCTTCCGCGAGCAGCACCCGGTCGGTGAGGTAGGCGACCTGTACCGGGGTGGCCTCGCCCTCCCCGGCGGCCGCGGCAAGCAGGTCCAGGCACTGCCGCTGGAAGGCCGGATCGCGGTCCGCGTGCTGCGCCAGCAGCCACGCTGCATGGGCGCCGTCCTCGCCTGCCAGCGACCGTCCCGGCCAGCCGTTCTCGGCCACCACCTGCCGCAGCCAGGGCAGGTTCCCGGCGTCAGCCTGCTCGGCCGCGTGCCAGTTCCCGCTCCGCCGGGCTGCCTGGTCGCCTTCCGCCCGGCGCAGCAGCTCCGCTCGCAACTGCGGCCGCATCCCGCCAGCATGGACCGGCCGCCCCGGCCCGGCAAGCCGGCCTCGCCCGCATCGCCAGCGGCTAGCCTGAAGGGAGTTGGCTTCCGGGACAGCTTTCGGAGGCGATGGTCAGAAATCTCCGGCCAGACATCTATCGCCGCCCGCAAGCCTGACGATCAGCAGCCGCTGCCGGGACCAGACAGGGCTCCTCGCGGCGGCTGCGGCCGGCGCTTACGCTCGGCCTGGCCGGGAGCAGTCAGCCTGGGCCGGGGGCAGGCGGCAGCGCGCGGCGCAGCACGATGCGGGGGCGGCCGGCGCCGCCGTAGTCCTTGACCAGGGCCGCGTCGAACCCGAGCCGCCGGTGGAACGCGATGGAGGCCTCGTTCCCCGGGCTCGTGATCGCCTTGAGTGCGGTGGCGCCGCGCGCCAGGGCCGCCTCGGTGAAGGCCGCGTAGAGACGCCGGCCCAGCCCGAGGCCGCGGGCGTCGTCGCGGACGGCGACGAAATGGATGTAGCCGTCGCCGGTGGGCGCGACGAAGCCGAGCAGGTACCCGGCGATGACGCCGCCGGGGCGCCGGGCCACGAACGCGGTGTCGCCGAATTCGTAGATGAACATGGGATGGTGCAGGTAGCGGGGCAATTCCAGGTCGCCCCAGAAGTGCTCGTAGCTGCGCAGGATCTCCCCGAAGTCAGCGGTGCGCGCACGCTCGATGGAAACCTGATCTTCGCCCATGGCCGGAGGGTACCGGCGGCCACCGACAGCGCGGCGGCCCGGAGAGCGTGCCGGGCGCCCCGGAGAGCGCGCGCCCGCCGGACCGTCAGCCGGACAGGCGCTCGCGGCCGTGGGGCGCCTGCCAGTCGATCACCGGGCCGGCCGGCACGATCCGGTACGGGTT
>DASQSC010000600.1:0-2925 GCA_035642555.1 Streptosporangiaceae bacterium
GCGGGTCGAGGTGGACGAGCCCGAGCTCACCGCGCAGGAGCGGGCGGCGCGGCTGGCGCGGCCGGTGATCGTGCTCAGCCGTCACGCCGGGCCCGGCGACTCGTTCCTGCTCGTCCACCACCTGCTGAGCGTCTACGGGCGGCGGCCACGGGTGGTGATGAAGGCAGCGCTGCAACTCGACCCCGGCGTCGACGTGGTCGCCAACCGGCTGCCGAACGTGTTCATCCAGCATCGTCACACCGGCGAGAAGCACTTCACCGAGCAGATCAGGCGGCTGGCCAGCGGGCTGGACCGGCTCGGCGCGCTGGTCATCTTCCCCGAGGGCGGCAACTGGACCCCCCGCCGGTGGGACTGGGGCATCCGCCGGCTGGAGCAGCTGGGCCGCGATGACCTGGCGGCCCGGGCGGCCGCCATGCCCAACCTGCTGCCGCCCCGGGCAGGCGGGGCCCTCGCGGCCATCGCTGCCTGTCCCGGCGCCGACGTGATCTTCGTAGCTCATGCCGGGCTCGACCGGCTGGTCAGCATCGCTGACGTGTGGCGCAGCCTGCCGATGGACCAGGTGATCCTCGCCCGGTGGTGGCGGGTGCCGACGGGCGAGGTGCCCCGCTCGCTCGATCATGAGGGCCAGGTGCAATGGCTCTACGACTGGTGGGAGCGCATCGACCGGTGGATCTCCGAGCACCCCCCGGGCGGGGCCGGGCCGGGCGGTCAGCCGCGGTCGTCCAGCACGTCCAGGTCGTAGAAGACCGGTGGCTTGCCGGACAGCTGCCGCCACTTCCCGGCGGCGGCCTGTGTCTCGGGCAGGTTAGAGTTCTCCATCGCCGACTCGTACGAGTCGAAGAACACGATCGCGAAGTAGCGGCCGGGCCGGGCGCGGTCGGCCGCGATGATCTCCCGCCGTACCGTGCGCTTGCCCTCGGTGTTCTTCCGCCACTCCGCGTCGGTGCTGCGGATGCCGTCCAGGTCGCTGGTCTCGAACTCGATCATCTGCATGAAGCTCATCGTTCCCCCCCGATGAATTGCTGATATTTGCGTTACGTCGCCGGGCCCGGCGGCGGATCAGTCCGTTCGGCGTCATCATGCGGCCGCGGCCGCGGCCGCGGCCAGCGGGAGCGAGCCGCTCACCCGCGTGCCCCGCCCCGGGGCCGACCGCACCTGCAGTTTCCCGCCGAGCGCGCCCAGCCGGTCGGCCATGCTGAGGAATCCGGCCCCCGGCCCCGGGCGCCCGGGGTCGAACCCGCGGCCGTCGTCGGTTGCGTCGAACACCAGCGCCCCGGCGAACTCCTCCACCCGCAGGGCGAGCCTGGCTCCGGGCCCGGCGTGCTTGCAGGCGTTGTGGACCGCCTCCAGGCAGCAGAAATACAGGGCCGTCTCCGCCTCGGGCGGGTACCGGCCGAGGCGGCCTGCCTCGACCGTGACCGGAATGGTGGCCTGCCGGGCCGCGGTGGTGAGCGCTGCCGCCAGCCCGCTGCCCCGCAGCAGCGGCGGGTAGATGCCGTGCGCCAGGATGCGGAGCTCATGGGCGGTCTCGGCGACCTCGCGGTACAACTCCGTCAGCAGCTGCCTGACCTTCCTGACGTCCTGCTCAGCCAGCTGGATGGCCAGGCCGAGGTTGACTGCCAGCGCGGTGAGGCGCTGCTGGGCCCCGTCGTGCAGGTTGCGTTCTATCCGGCGGCGCTCGTGGTCGGCGGCGGCGACGATCCGGGCGCGGGAGGCCTGCAGCTCAGCGGCCCGGTCGGTCAGCTCGGCCAGCGACGCCTGCAGGGCGGCGTCCAGCCGCGCGTTCCTGACGCAGGAGAAGCGAAGCTGGAGCAGCGTGCCCGCCCACGGGATCAGCAGCAGGATGAGCGCATAGGGCAGGTAGGCGGCGGGGGCGCGGGCCAGCGCGAGCACCGCCACGATCGTCTCCCCCGCCGCGGCCGCCGCCAGCGCCGGCCCCCGGAGCCGGCCATGGCGGCGCGCGGCCGCTTCGGTCAGTACTGGTGCAACAGCCATGTTCCGCCCCCCCCGAGGCCTGTCTGGCCCAGTATTGGGGTGACGCTCCGTAAACGCAAGCGGTCAGCCGATCGCCGGGCAGGTCACCGCCCAGGCGGTCGCCTCGATGCTGAAAGGCCCGGCACCGAGCAGCTGCCGGCACCGTTCCCGGAGGGCATGCCGCTGCCCGTCCGGCAGCAACTGCACGTAGCCGCCGGCCGGGCCCGCCCCCAGCATGAACGGCTCCCGCCAGTCGTCGAAGCTGGCATGACGCACCGTCACCGTGAGCGTGCCTGCCCGCGCCGGGCCGAGCCCCATGAAACGGCCATAGGCAGCGGCGCCGACCTCGAAGTGCACGTCCTGAACCTAGGGTGCCGTGCCGGCGGGGAGGAATCCCCGGGGTGAGGCTGGCTTCCGGCCGGGCGGCGTGCTATCACCCTGCCGCCCGCGCGCGGCCCGGCCCGACAATCGCAGCGAGGGGCTCGCCGGGCGGTGAGAACGGGGGACCAGGTGGGGGCGGTGTGGCTGCGGGTCCGCGCCGGGCTGCGGCAGGACTGGCGCGGGACGGTGGTGCTGGCGCTGATCACCGCGGTGATCGGGGGCGTCGTGCTGGCCGCGCTCGCCGGGGCGCGCCGGACCGATACCGCGGTGTCCCGGTTCCTCACGTACTCGGGCCCGACCGAGGCCTCCGTCACCGCGCCGCCCGGCCTGACCAGCCGGATCGCCGCCCTCCCCGGTGTCGCCTACAGCGAGCTCGGCTCGCTCATGCTGGCGCTGCCGGTCACCGCGTCCGGCCGGCTGGCGACAGTACCCGGCCAGGTGCTCACCTGGGCGATGGTCCACCGCCCGCCGCAGGCCCGCTCGATCCTGGTGGCGGGCCGGCTGCCGGCGCCGTCCCGGGTCACCGAGGTGGCCATCAACGAGATGACCGCGCGGGTCCTGCACGCGCAC
>DASQSC010000601.1:0-3210 GCA_035642555.1 Streptosporangiaceae bacterium
GACGGCGTCGGCACCTGGATGACCAAGCTGGACGCCGGCGACAGCGGCGGGCTCAGCTTCGACGAGCGGTTCTTCCTGTACGGCGACGTGTTCCGGGGCCGCCGGGTGCACCAGGTCCGGCTGGAAGGCGGCGACGCGTCCTCCGACTCGTACTGCTTCTCCTCCTAGCTGCCCGTTCCTGCTAGCGGCTCGTTCGTGCTAGCGGCTCGTTCGCCGGGCGGCCGGTGCCGGGCCGGGCGGTCAGGGCAGGCCCGCCGGGACCCGGGCCTCGCCGGCCAGCAGCCGGTCAGCGGTCCGGGCCGCGGTGCCGCGCGCCCACCGCCCGGTCGTGATCATCCCGAGCGCTCCCACGGCCAGCCCGCAGCCGACCACGATCCACCAGCCGACGTGACTGGCCTGCGCGAACCCGGCCTGCACCGGCCCGTGCAGGGCCGACGTCACCGCCGACCCGGCCACTGCCACGCCCAGCGCCGCGCCGGTCTGGCGGCTGGTGGAGGCCACCGCCGCCGCCACGCCGGCCTGCGCCCGCGGCATCCCCGACACGGCGGTGTTCGTGATCGGCACGTTGACCATGCCGAAGCCGGCGCCGAACACGGCGTACGCGGCGGCCAGCGCGCCGAGCGGGACGGCCGCGGTGAGCCGGGTCAGCAGCAGCGCGCCCGCCGTCATTCCGACGCCGGCCACCAGCAGCGGCAGCCGCGGGCCGCGACGGCCGACGATCCGGCCCGCCAGCGGGGCCAGCAGCACGGTCCCCGCCGCGATCGGAATCATCATCAGCCCGGCCTGCAGTGCGGACAGCCCGCGCACGTCCTGCAGGTAGATCGTGTTCAGGAACATGAACCCGGCCAGGCCGGCCAGCGCGCTGATGGCGATCAGCGTGGCGCCGGCGAACGGCGCGCTGCGGAAGAACCGGATGTCGAGCAGCGGCTCCCGGCGCCGGGACTCGTAGCCCGCCAGTGCCGCCAGCGCGACCGCGGCCAGCCCGAACAGGCCCAGGATCGGCGGCGAGGCCCAGCCGCTGCGGGGCCCCTCGATGATCGCGTAGACCAGGGCGGCGAGCGTCACGATGACCAGGAGCTGACCGCCGGGATCGGGCCGCCGCGGCCGCCCGGCCCGGGACTCCGGCACGAACAGCGCGGTGAGCACGATGGCCGCCACGCCGACCGGGATGTTGACCCAGAAGATCCCCCGCCAGCCCACCGACTGCACCAGCAGCCCGCCCACCACCGGGCCCAGCGCCAGGCTGACCCCGTACACGGCGCCCCACAGTCCCACCGCGCGGGCCCGCTCCCGGGGATCGGTGAACGTGTTGACGATGATGGACATGGCGACCGGGTTGAGCATCGACCCGCCCACCGCCTGCAGCATCCGGAACGCGACCAGCCAGCCCAGCCCCGGCGCCAGGCTGCACAGCAGCGAGCCGATGGTGAACACCACCAGCCCGGCCTGGAACGTGCGGCGGCGGCCGAGCCGGTCCCCGGTCGAGCCCGCCAGCATCAGGAAGCTCGCCACCACCAGCGTGTACGCGTCGATCGTCCACTGCAGGCCGGAGATGGAGGCGTGCAGGTCGCGCCGGATCGCCGGCAGGGCGACGTTCACGATCGTGTTGTCGAGGCCGAAGATCAGCAGGCTCAGGCAGCAGACGCCCAGCACCAGGAACCGGCGGTTGCGGGGCAGCTGCGGCACGGTTCTCCCAGGCTGATCGGGGGGACCCTTATTTGCGAAAATACAACTGCCTGTCCGGCGGCCCGATTCCGGCCGGGAGTTCCGGCCGGGAGTCCCGGCCGTGCCCGGGCCGGTTCCGGCCGGGAAGCTCCGGCTCGCCGATCATGGTTGACTGGCGGCATGGCTCGTGACTCGCTGCCGGTCGTCGCGTTCGAGTCGGCGGCCGCGTGGGAGGAATGGCTGGCGGCCAATCACGACAGCTCACCCGGTGTCTGGCTGAAGATCGCGAAGGCCGGCGGCGGCCGGGCGACCGTCTCCTACGCCGACGCCCTGACCGCCGCGCTCTGCCACGGCTGGATCGACGGCCAGAAGGGCCGGCTGGACGCGGAGTACTGGCTGCAGCGGTTCACGCCCCGCAAGCCCGGCAGCAAGTGGTCGAAGAAGAACGCCCGGCAGGCGGAGGCGCTGATCACGGCCGGGCGGATGAGGCCGGCCGGGCTGCGGGAGGTGGAGCGGGCCCGCGACGACGGGCGCTGGGAGCGGGCCTACGAGTCCCAGTCCGCCATCACCGTTCCCCCCGACCTGGCCCGCGAACTGGCGCGCAACCAGCGGGCACGGGAGTTCTTCGAGCAGCTCGACAGCGCGAACAGGTACGCGATCCTCTACCGGATCGCCGACGCCAAGCGCCCCGAGACCCGGGCCCGCCGCATCGCCACCTTCGTGACCATGCTCACCGAGCACCGCAAGATCCACGAGTGACCGCGGTCCACCTCAACCGACGTCGCGGCGGCGGAAGCCCGCCAGGCCGGCCAGGCACAGCAGCACCGCGATCCCGCTCAGCCACAGCAGCGGCGCGGCGGTGACCGTGCCCCCGGGCAGCTTGGGCGTGTGGGTGAACGGCGAGGCGTCCAGCAGCCACTGCGGGAACCGCAGCACCTCGCCGAGCCAGCCGATCACGAATACCGCTCCGGCGACGCTCCACCCGACGGCGATGGCCGCCCGGGGCAGCAGCCCGAAGACCGCGACCGCGACCGCTGCGATGGCCAGCGACGCTGGCAGCTGCGTGATCGCTGCCGCTACCAGCCGCCCAGCCTGGGTCCCGGGATCCCCGATCCGGAGCCCGTAGCCGAGTCCGGCCGCCACGCCGCCGAGCGCGAGCAGCGCCGCCGTGCCGGCGACCGCGACCACGACATGGCTGAGCACCCACCGGGCCCGGCCGGTCCCGGTCGCCAGCACCGGCCCGGCCAGTTCCGCTGCCTCCTCCGACCGGAGCCGGAGCACGGCCGAGGTCGCGTACATGGCCGCCGCCAGGCCGGCCAGCGACATCAGGGCCGCCAGGTAGGCGTTCGTGATCCCGGCCTGGCCGCCCATCCGCAGGAACGCTTCCCGGAGCTGGGAGCTGCCGCCGAACAGGCCCCCGATCCCCTTGGCAGCGGCCGCGCTGACGGCAAAAGTGACCGCGACGCCGGCCGCCCACGCGGCCAGCGTGGCGCGCTGCAGCCGCCAGGCCAGCCCGAGGGGGCCGCGCAGCGCGGCCCCGCCCCG
>DASQSC010000602.1:0-2325 GCA_035642555.1 Streptosporangiaceae bacterium
GCGCGCGACCCCGCCATGCCGGGCGGCCTCTCCTGGGCGGAGCTCACCGCCGTGGTCTCGTCGGCGCTGCGGGCCGGCGGCTGCCGCGGCTGGAGCATCGGCGTCTACAACACCGACCTGGATCCTGACCGCCACGCCGCCCGCCAGATCGTGACCTTCCTGGCCGGGGTCCTCGGTAGCTAACGCCGCGTCGCGGCCCGGGTGGCTCGGCCACCCGCAAATAGCTATACTTATGGCTATGACGGTAGGCGAGCAGATGCCGCTGGCAGATGTGAAGAACCGGCTCTCGGAGGTCGTCGAGCGCCTGGAGCGCGAGCATGGCCGGGTGGTGATCACGAAGCACGGTCATCCCGCGGCCGTGGTGATCAGCGTGGACGATCTTGAGTCGCTGGAGGAAACCCTCGACGTCATCGGGAGCGATGCGCTCCTGGCCGACATTCACGAGGCGCTGGCCGAACTCGCCGCCGCTGAGGCGCCGGCGCTGAGCAAGGATGAGGCGCTGCGGCTGGCCCGTGATCGGTGAGCGAACCCGGGTATGGGATCGCCTGGACGACGCCGGCCCGCCGGGCGCTGACCCGGTTGCCGGAGAAGATCGCCACCGCCGTCGTCGGGTTCGCGTACGGATCCCTTGCCGCTAGCCCGCGCCGCGTCGGCAAACCGCTCAGGCTCGGGCTGAAGGGACTGTACAGTGCTCGCCGAGGCGGCTACCGGGTCATTTCCCGGGTCGATGACGACCGGCGCCGGGTAACCGTGGTGGCTATCGAGCATCGCTCGGACGTCTACCGGCCGCGGCAACTGTGACCGCGGCTCCCACGGCGAGGACTGGCGCCGGCCACCGACAGCTGGGCCGTTCCCCCGAGCCGGAGCGGGCCGGCGGCGCGGAAGACCGCCATGGTCTCGCCGAACGTCAGCACATCGGGGCGACTCACGCCCCGGTTCCCGCCAGCCGCACCCACTCCAGCGCCCGCGCCCGGAGCGCGGCGGGGCCGGCGCCGGAGGCGGCGTCACCGACCAGTGGCCGGCCGGCTCCCACCGCCGCCGCCCCGGCGGCGAGGTAACCGGGCGCGTCCGCCAGGGTGACGCCGCCCACCGGCACGAACGGGATGCCGGGAAACGGGTCCCGCAGTGCCCGCAGGTACCCGGGCCCGCCCAGGGACGCGGGGAAGAGCTTGACCGCGGCCGCGCCGCGGCGGGCCGCCTCCGCCACCTCGCTCGGCGTCATCGCCCCCATGATCACCGGCAGCTGCCCGCCGGCCGCCGGCAGGGGCTCCGGCAGCGCCGGCGTGACCAGGAAGGATGCACCCGCCGCCGCGGCTCGCTCCGCGTCCGCGGCGGTGAGAACGGTGCCGGCCCCCAGCGCCGCGCCCGGCCCCAGCTCGCGGCGTGCCAGCCGGATCACCTCCAGCGCGCCGGCGGTGGTCAGTGACACCTCGATGACCGTGATCCCCGCCTCGGCCAGCACCAGCACCGACGCCAGCGCCGCTTGCGGGTCGGTTCCCCGCACGATGGCCAGCAGCCGCGTCTCGCCCAGCAGCCGGGCCAGGTCGGCCGCGTCCCGCGGGACGGCCGGGGTGTCCGGTGCTGGCCCGGGGGGACCCTCTGCCGGCCCGGGGGGCACCCCCGGACCCCGATGGCCCCAGTCCCCCCCACCGGCTACCATTCCGCGAACGACCCGTCGTCATGCCGCCAGACCGGGGTGCGCCACCGGTGGCCGTCCCGGGCGGCGCGGCGGACGGCTGCCTCGTCGATGTCGAGCCCGAGCCCGGGCCGGCCCGCGGGCACGGCATAGCCGCCGGTGAACCGGAACGGGGCGGGGTCGAGCAGGTAGTCGAGCATGCTGGCGTTCCCGTCGTAGTGGAGTCCCAGGCTCTGTTCCTGGATCAGGAAGTTGGGAACGGCGAACGCGATCTGCAAGCTGGCCGCGAGCGCGATCGGGCCCAGCGGGCAGTGCGGTGCCAGCAGCACGTCGTATGTCTCGGCCAGCGCCGCGATCCGGCGGACCTCGGAGATGCCGCCGGCGTGTGACACGTCGGGCTGGGCCACGGCGATGCCGGCCGGCAGCACGTCGCGGAAGTCCCATCGGGAGAACAGCCGCTCGCCCACCGCAATCGGCACCGTGGTCTGCTGCACCAGGTGCCGCAGGTCGCTGGAGAACTCCGGCAGCACCGGTTCCTCGGCGAACAACGGCCGCAGTGGTTCCAGCAGCGGCAGCAGCCGCCGCGACATCGCCGTGGTCAGCCGCCCGTGGAAGTCCACCATCAGGTCCCGGTCAGCTCCGATCGCGTCCCGGACCGCGGCGACCCTGGCGATGATCGCGTCCGTGCC
>DASQSC010000603.1:0-2195 GCA_035642555.1 Streptosporangiaceae bacterium
CCTGGTCGCGGCCGCGGCCCTGGCCCTGGCCGTGGTCGCGGGCGTCTCGACCGGCCCGGCCAGCCTGTCACTGCCCGCGGTCGGCCGGGCGCTGCTGGCGGGGCTGCCGTGGCACCCGCACCTGGGCGTGCCAGCGGTGGACGTGGTCATCCTGTGGCAGGTACGGCTGCCCCGGGTCGTGCTCGGCGGCCTGGTGGGCGCCATGCTGGCCGGCAGCGGGGCCGCCTACCAGGGAGTCTTCCGCAACCCGCTGGCCGACCCGTACCTGCTGGGAGTCGCCGCCGGGGGCGGTCTCGGCGCCACCGCGATCATCGTCACCGGCGCGCCGCCGCAGCTGCTGACGCCTGCCGCGTTCGCGGGCGCGGTCGCCGCCGTCGCGGTGACCTACCTGCTCGGCACCGGCGCGGGCAGCCATCCGGCCGGGGCGAGGGCGGCCGGCGGGCCGGGCGGCCCGGCGGCCATCGTGCTGGCGGGGGTGGCGGTGGCGGCCCTGCTCACCGCCATCCAGACCTACCTGCAGCAGCAGCACTCGCAGACGCTGCAGCAGGTCTACGCCTGGATCCTGGGCGGCCTGTCGCTCGCCTCCTGGTCCGATGTGCTGCTGATCCTCCCGTACGCGCTGGTGGCCGGCGGGGTGCTGGTGGCGCACCGGCGGCTGCTCGACGTGCTCCGGGTGGGCGAGCCGGAGGCGGCCAGCCTCGGCCTGGACGTGCCCAGGCTGCGGCTCACGGTGGTCGCGGCCGCCACCCTGGGCACCGCCGCGGCGGTCGCGGTGGCAGGCCTGATCGGGTTCGTGGGCATCATCGTGCCGCACACGATCCGGCTCACCGCGGGGGCCAGCTACCGCACGGTGCTGCCGGTGTCCATGATCGGCGGGGCGGCGTTCCTGATCCTCGCCGACGTGGCGGCGCGCACCGTGCAGGCCCCCGCCGAGGTCCCGATCGGCGTCATCACCGCCGCCGCTGGCGCCCCGTTCTTCCTGTTCGTGCTCCGTTCCCGGCGCGCCCGGCGGGACCTGTCGTGATCGCGCTGACGGGGGTGACCGTCCGGTACGGCGCGGCGACCGCGCTGGCCGGGGTCACCACGCTGGTGCCGGGCGGGGAATGGCTGGCGATCATCGGCCCGAACGGGGCCGGCAAGTCGACCCTGGTCCGCTCGGTGGCCAGGCTGCTTCCGCATGAGGGTGACATCCAGGTGGCCGGGGAGCCGGTCACCGGCATGTCGCGGCGGCGGCTCGCCCGGCTGATCGCGTACGTGCCGCAGTCTCCGGTGCTGCCGCCCGAGATGACGGTCAGCGAGTACACGCTGCTGGGACGGACCCCGCATATCGGGTACCTGCGCACCGAGAGCGCCGCCGACCGCGAGGCCTGCGACGAGGTGCTGGACCGGCTGAGCCTGGCGGACATGGCCGGGCGGACGCTGGCCACCCTGTCCGGGGGCGAGCTGCAGCGGGCGGTGCTGGCCCGGGCGCTGGCGCAGCAGGCGCCGGTGCTGCTGCTGGACGAGCCGACCAGCGCGCTGGACCTGGGCCAGCGGGTGGAAGCGCTGGAGCTGATCGACGCGGCGCGCCGCGAGCAGTCGCTGACGATCGTGTCCGTGGTGCACGACCTGACGCTGGCCGGCCAGTTCGCTGACCGGCTGCTGCTGCTGTCCCGTGGCCGGGCGGCCGCGGACGGCAAGCCAGCCGAGGTGCTGACCGAGCCGGTGCTGGCGCCGCACTTCGGCGCCGGAATCAGGGTCCTGCCAGGTCCGGACGGCATCCCGGTGGTGATCTCGCGGCGGGCTGACCTCCAGCCCCCTACACGCCGAGGTCGCGGCCGATGATCTCTTTCATGATCTCGGTGGTGCCGCCGAAGATCGACTGCACCCGGGTATCGGTGAACGCCCGTGCCACCGGGTACTCGCGCATGTATCCGTAGCCGCCGTGGAGCTGGACGCACCGGTCCACGACCCGGTTGCACAGCTCGGTGTCCCACCACTTGACCATGGCCGCCTCGGCGGCCGTCAGCCGGCCGGCCACAAGCTCACAGACCGCCCGGTCGGTGAACGCCCGGGCCACCGCCAGCTCGGTGGCCATCTCGGCGAGCACGAACCTGCTGTGCTGGAAGCTGCCGATCGGCCGCCCGAACGCCTGCCGCTGCTTGCAGTAGGCCAGCGTGTCCTGGTAGACCTGCTCCGCCCCGGCCAGGGCGCTG
>DASQSC010000604.1:0-2498 GCA_035642555.1 Streptosporangiaceae bacterium
GCGCGCGACCCCGCCATGCCGGGCGGCCTCTCCTGGGCGGAGCTCACCGCCGTGGTCTCGTCGGCGCTGCGGGCCGGCGGCTGCCGCGGCTGGAGCATCGGCGTCTACAACACCGACCTGGATCCTGACCGCCACGCCGCCAGCCAGATCGTGACCTTCCTGGCCGGGGTCATCGGCAGCTGACAGAGCCGGCCTAGCGGAGCGTGGTGCCGCCGGAGACGTCAAGCGTTTCCAGGTCCCGGCGGGTCGGGAGGCCTTCCCAGTCGCCGCGGGTGCTCACCGCGAAGGCGCCGGCCGCGATCGCGCGTCCCAGGCGGCCCGGCAGGTCAAGGCCGTCCAGGACGCCCGACAGGTACCCGGCAGCGAACGCGTCCCCGGCGCCGACCACATCCGTCACCGGCACCTGGCGCGCTGGCAGGTCGGCCCGCTGCCGGCCGGAGAACGCAACGGCGCCGGCCGCCCCGCGGGTGATCACCACTTCCTCCGCTCCCGCGGCCAGCAGCCCGGCCGCCAGCTGGTCCGGGTCGCCGCCCGGGGGCCCGGCCACCAGCGGCAGCTCATCGGCGGAGGCGATGACGATGTCCGCCGAGCGCGCCAGCGGCTGCAGGAAGTCCCGGGCCCGCTGCGCCGGCCACAGCGCCGACCGGTAGTTCACGTCCAGGCACACCGTCACCCCCAGCGCGCGCGCCTCCTCCGTCACCGCGCTGACCGCGTCGGCAGCGGAACGGTTCAGTGCCGGGGTGATGCCGGTGACATGCAGGATGCGGGGTCGCCTGGCCAGGGCCGGGAGGACGTCCCTGGCGGTGATCGCCGAGCCCGCCGAGCCGGCCCGGTAGTAGCTGGCCCGCATCAGGTGCCCGGCCCGCGGCTCCAGCACGAACAGTCCGGTCGGGCGGCGGGGGTCGGTGCGGGCATGGCTGACGTCAACCTTCTCCGCCCGCAGGCTGCGCAGGACCAGCTCACCGAGCTCGTCGGAGCCGACCCGGCCCACCCAGCAGGCCGCGTGGCCGAGCCGGGCCAGGCCCACGGCGAGATTGGACTCGGCGCCGGCCACCGACAGCTGGGCCGTTCCCCCGAGCCGGAGCGGGCCGGTGGCGCGGAAGACCGCCATGGTCTCGCCGAACGTCAGCACATCGGGGCGGCTCACGCCCCGGTCCCCGCCAGCCGCACCCACTCCAGTGCCCGCGCCCGGAGCGCGGCGGGGCCGGCGCCGGAGGCGGCGTCACCGACCAGTGGCCGGCCGGCTCCCACCGCCGCCGCCCCGGCCGCCAGGTAACCGGGGGCTTCCGCCAGCGTTACCCCGCCCACCGGCACGAACGGGATGCCGGGAAACGGGTCCCGTAGTGCCCGCAGGTACCCGGGCCCGCCCAGGGACGCGGGGAAGAGCTTGACCGCGGCCGCGCCGCGGCGGGCCGCCGCCGCCACTTCGCTCGGCGTCAGCGCCCCCATGATCACCGGCAGCTGCCCGCGGGCCGTCGGCAGGGGCTCCGGCAGCGCGGGCGTGACCAGGAAGGATGCACCCGCCGCGGCGGCGCGCTCCGCGTCCGCGGCGGTGAGAACAGTGCCGGCCCCCAGCGCCGCCCCTGGCCCCAGCTCGCGGCGGGCCAGCCGGATCACCTCCAGCGCCCCGGCGGTGGTCAGTGACACCTCGATGACCGTGATCCCCGCCTCGGCCAGCACCAGCACCGACGCCAGCGCCGCTTGCGGGTCGGTTCCCCGCACGATGGCCAGCAGCCGCGTCTCGCGCAGCAGCCGGGCCAGGCCGGCCGCGTCCCGCGGGTCGGCCGGGGTGCCCGGTGCCGGCCCGGGGGGCGCCCCCCCATCGGCTACCATTCCGCGAACGACCCGTCGTCGTGCCGCCAGACCGGGGTGCGCCACCGGTGGCCGTCCCTGGCGGCGCGGCGGACCGCTGCCTCGTCGATGTCGAGCCCGAGCCCGGGCCGGCCGGCGGGCACGGCATAGCCGCCGGTGAACCGGAACGGGGCGGGGTCGAGCAGGTAGTCGAGCATGCTGGCGTTCCCGTCGTAGCGGAGTCCCAGGCTCTGTTCCTGGATCAGGAAGTTGGGAACGGCGAACGCGATCTGCAGGCTGGCCGCGAGCGCGATCGGGCCCAGCGGGCAATGCGGTGCCAGCAGCACATCGTATGCCTCGGCCAGCGCCGCGATCCGGCGGACCTCGGAGATGCCCCCGGCGTGTGACACGTCGGGCTGGGCCACGGCGATGCCGGCCGGCAGCACGTCGCGGAAGTCCCAGCGGGAGAACAGCCGCTCGCCCACCGCGATCGGTACCGTGGTCTGCTGCACCAGGTGCCGCAGGTCGCGGGAGAACTCCGGCAGCACCGGTTCCTCGGCGAACAGCGGCCGCAGTGGTTCCAGCAGCGGCAGCAGCCGCCGCGACATCGCCGTGGTCAGCCGCCCGTGGAAGTCCACCATCAGGTCCCGGTCAGCTCCGATCGCGTCCCGGACCGCGGCGACCCTGGCGATGATCGCGTCCGTGCC
>DASQSC010000605.1:0-6645 GCA_035642555.1 Streptosporangiaceae bacterium
GGACCTGGCGCCGGTGACGGGGAGCAGGTACTGCGGGCGCGGCGGGGGATCATCATCGCGACCGGGTCCCGGCCCGCCGTGCCCCCGATCCCGGGGCTGGCCGGTACCCCGTACTGGACCAATCACGAGGCCATCGAGGCCGGGCAGGTGCCCGGGTCGCTGCTGGTGCTCGGCGGCGGCGCGGTCGGCGTGGAACTGGCCCAGGTGTTTCACCGGTTCGGGGCCGGGGTCACGGTGGCGGAGGCGGCGGGCCAGCTCGTGCCGCTGGAGGAGCCGGAAACAGGCGCGCTGCTGGCCCGGGTGTTCGAGGCCGAGGGCATCGGGGTCCGCACCGGCCAGGCCGCGGTGGGCGCGGCGCACGACGGAAAACTGTTCACGGTCAGCCTCGCCGACGGGACGGAGCTGGCCGCCGAGGCGCTGCTGGTGGCCACCGGGCGGCGGAGCGACCTGGCAGCGATCGGCGCCGGCGCGGCCGGGATCGACGAGAGCCAGGGCGCGATCGGAGTGGACGAGCGGTGCCGGGCCGCGCCCGGGGTCTGGGCGCTGGGTGACATCACCGGCAAGGGGGCGTTCACCCACATGTCCATGTACCAGGCGGGCATCGTGGTGGCCGACATCCTTGGCGACCCCGTCGCAGCCGCCGAATATCACGCGGTGCCCCGGGTGACCTTCACCGACCCGGAGATCGGGGCGGTGGGACTGACCGAGGCGCAGGCCCGGGAGCAGGGTCTGGCGGTCCGTACCGGCTCGACCCGGGTGCCGGCCTCCGCCCGCGGCTGGATCCACAAGGCCGGCAACGACGGCCTGATCAAGCTGGTCGCCGACACCGGCCGCGGCGTGCTGGCCGGCGCCACGTCGGTCGGCCCGTGGGGCGGCGAGGTGCTGAGCGCGCTGGCGGTGGCCGTTCACGCACGGGTGCCGGTGCGGCGGCTGCGCGAAATGATCTACGCCTACCCCACCTTCCACCGGGCGATCGAGGCGGCCCTCGCCGACCTCGGGGACATGTAGCTGAGGCATCATCGGGCTCATGGCTACCCACGTCGCGCTGCTGCGCGGGATCAACGTCGGCGGCAGCAACAAGGTCCCCATGGCCGAGCTGCGGCAGGTGGTGGCGGCGCTCGGCCACCAGGACGTGACCACCTACATCCAGAGCGGGAACGTGCTGTTCAGCACGCAGTCGCCGGACACCGCCATGCTCGCCAGCGGGCTGGAGCAGGCCATCGAGCAGGCGTTCGGGATCCGCGCCGGGGTGATCGTGGTCTCCCGCGCTGAGCTCGCGCAGGTGATCAGCGACAACCCGTACCCGGACGAGCCGGACCCGAAGGCGGTGCACGCGGTGTTCCTGGCCGCCGAGCCGTCGGCGGCGCGGAAAGAGGCCGTCGCGGAGGCGCAGCGGGCGGCGGCGACCGCCGGCAGCCGGGATACGGCGACGCATGTGGGCAGGGTGCTGTACCTGCATACGCCGGACGGTTACGGCCGGAGCGAGCTGGCCGCGCGGCTGTCCCGCAGCAGCGGCCGGCTCCCGCCGGGCGAGGCGGGCACGGCCCGCAACTGGGCCACCGTCACCAAGCTGCTCGCCCTCTCCGGTGACTGACCGTCTGCTATAGTTACCATAAACTTAGTGCTACACTATATTTGAGCCCGCGACGGAGACCATGTGCCGGGAAGGACCGATGACAGCGCCGCACGACGACCGTGACCTGCGGGGCCGCCACGACGGCTGGCTGGCGATCCAGGCGCTGGCGGAGCGGATGGAGGCCGCGCTGGCCGGGCTCCGCGACCGGCGCGATCCGCGCCGTTTCTTCCACGCGACCTACCTGCATACGACCCGGGCCGTGGGCGCGGAACTGGCCGCGGGCGGGTTCGCCGACCCGGCCTGGGTAGCGCGCTGGGACGTGGCGTTCGCCGGGTTCTACCTGGACGCGCTTGCCAGCGACCTGCGCGGCGACCCGGTGCCGGCCCCGTGGGCTGCCGCCTTCGCCGCAGCGGACGACCGGCGCCGTTCGCTGCCGCCGCTGCGGCAGGTGCTGCTGGGGATGAATGCCCATATCAACTACGACCTGCCGCAGGCGCTGCTGGCGGTGATCAGCGACGCCGGCTTCGCCGACCCGGCGCTGCTGGCCCGGCGGTCCGGCGACCACTGCAACATCGACCGGGTGCTGTGCACCCTGATCGACGGCGGCCAGCCGCTGCCAGGGACCGGGCGGCCCGGCCGGGGCCCGCGGCATGCCCTGGCGGCCGCTGCGGGCAGGGCCGCCAGCAAGCGGTTCCTCACCGAGGCCCGGGGCAAGGTCTGGGCCAACGCCCGCGTCCTGGCTGCCGCCCGCCGCCAGGGCGAGGCCGCTTACCTGGCACGGCTCGCCGAGCTGGAACGGCTGGCGGCCGCCCGGGTCGCTCACCTCACCCGCCCGGGACCGGTGCTGCTGCGGCTCGCCGCCGGCGGCTTCGGCGTCACGCTGCGGCCCGGGCACTCCCTGGCACCGGCCGCAGCGGGGAGCGCGGCACCGGGTGCTGCGGCGCCCGTGACCGCTCCGGAAACCACGCGATGACAAGGAGGACCGTGATGGCTCCCGCAGTCAGCCCGAAGGTGGTGGCGCCGGGCGAGGGCAAGACCGTCAAGCTCTTCGGCGTCCGGTTCAGGTACAAGGTGGAAAGCGCCGACTCCGGCGCCAGCCTGGCCGCCATGGAGGTGGAGATCCCGCCCCGGACTCTGGTGAAGCCGCACGCACACGCCCGGGAGGACGAGTACTCGCTGGTGCTGTCCGGGACCGTCGGGATCCGGACCGGGGACCGCGTGCAGGAGGCCGGCCCGGGCTCGTACCTGGTCAAGCCGCGCGGCGTCCCGCATGCCATGTGGAACACGGGCGGCTCCCCCGCCACCGTGGTCGAGATCGTGTGCCCGGGCGGGCTGGAATCCTACTTCGAGGAGCTGGCGCCCATCCTGGACCAGCGTGGCACCCCGCCGGAGTACTACCAGCTGGCCGAGAGCTACGGCATCACGATCCGCGACGACTGGATCGAGGAGCTGGAGCGGACGTACCAGGTCAAGCTCTGACCGGCGGGACGGGCCGGTCCGGCGGCTTGACGGCGTAATCACCCAGCCCCTGCTCCAGCAGCGCCAGCGCGTCCGCGGCGACCCGGCGGACGTCACCGGCCAGTCCGGCCAGATCATCGCCGGACAGCACCCGGCCGCGCACGTAGCCGATCAGCGCCCGGTGCAGCCCCGTCAGGGCATTGGCCGCCACCTGCGGCCGGATGTCACCGGCGGGCGCGCCGGTCTCGGCCGCGAGCAGCGCGGCGAGCGCCTCCGCGTTGCTTGACATGGCCTGCTGCTCGCGGGCGAGCAGGGCCGGGCTCCCGGCGACCAGGCGGCTGACGGTGCGCAGCCGCTTCAGCGCGTCCGGGTCGCCCGCCTCCGCCTGGGCGAGCAGGCCGCCTTCGGCCTGCAGGGCGCGGCGGAACGCGGCCACCGCGGGCTCGCCGGCCGGCCGGGCACGGACCGCATCGGCCAGCCCGCCCCCGAAGTCCTCCAGCCGGGAGTAGAAGATGTCTTCCTTGGTGCGGAAGTAGTTGAACACGGTCGCCTCGGCGACCTGTGCCTCCCGGGCGATCTCCGCGACGCTCACCCGGTCGAACCCGCGGTCGGCAAACAGCCGCCAGGCGGTGTCCGCGATCAGCCGCCGGGTCTGCTCCTTCTTCAGCTCGCGAAGTCCCATGGCCCTATCATCCCGCAGTGGAGTTGCCATAAATTTAGTGTAGCTCTATATTTATGGTGTATCGATCCTACACCGCGGGAGGCTCCGATGACAGTCAGCAGCACCGGACGGCAACCGGCCGCTGACGGCGGGCGGGAGGCAGGCCTGAGCCGCGAGGTCCTCCTGCTCTCGGCGGTCGTCATCCTGGGCACGATCATGACGGTGCTCGACCTGACCATCGTGAACGTCGCCATCCCCACCCTCGGGACCGACCTGAACACGTCGATCGCCGCGATCCAGTGGGTGCTGACCGGCTACATGCTCGCGTTCGCGACCGTCATCCCGGTCACCGGCTGGGCGGCGGAGCGGTTCGGCGCCAAGCGCGTCTGGCTGGCCGCCCTGCTGGTGTTCCTGGCCGGGTCGGCGCTCGCGGGCGCGTCCTGGTCGGTCGGCTCACTGATCGCCTTCCGGGTGCTGCAGGGCCTCGGTGCCGGGATGATCCTGCCGGTCGGGCAGGCGATCCTGGCCCAGGCGGCGGGCCCGGCCCGGATGGGCCGGGTGATGAGCGTGGTCGGGGTGCCCATGCTGCTGGCCCCGGTGTTCGGGCCGCTGCTGGGCGGGGCGATCATCGGCGCGGCCAGCTGGCGCTGGATCTTCTTCCTCAACCTGCCGGTCGGCGCCGCTGCCCTGCTCGCCGCCTGGCGGCTGCTGCCCGGTGCCGGGCCGCGGGCCGCCCAGCGGCTCGACGTCCGCGGGCTGCTGCTGCTGTCTCCGGGCATCGCCGTGTTCCTGTACGGCATGTCCGAGGCGGGCAGCTACGGCGGTTTCGGCCGCCCGGTCACGATCACCGCCGCGCTGGCCGGGCTCGCGCTGATCGCGCTGTTCGGCTGGCACGCCAGCCGCCGGGGCGCCGGGGCGCTGATCGACATCTCGCTGCTGCGCCGCCGCGGCTTCGCCACCGCGGCCGCCGTCAACCTGCTGCTCATGATCGGGCTGTTCGGGTCGCTGATCCTGATACCGCTCTACTACCAGGTGGTCCGGCACGACACTGCGCTGCAGATCGGGCTGCTGCTCGCCCCGCAGGGGATCGGGGCGGCGCTGGCGCTGCCACTGGCGGGCTGGCTGACCGACAAGGCAGGCCCCCGCGGCATCGCCTCGGCCGGCATCGTCCTCGCGGCGCTCGGCACGCTCGCCTACACCCAGCTCGGCGCACGGACACCGGACCTGTACCTGAGCGCCGCCCTGCTGGTCGTCGGGATGGGGATCGGCGCGACCGTGACTCCCACCATGGCCGCCGCCTTCGCCGCCCTCCCCCGCGCCGAGACCCCGCGCGGCACCAGCACGCTCAACGCCATCCAGCGCATCGCGGGCGCGATCGGGACCGCCCTGTTCGCCATCATCCTGCAGCGCGCCATCACCGGCAGCCTGGCCGGCCGCCCGGGCGGCGCCACGGCGATCGCCGCCCTGTCCCGCCAGCCGCAGGCGCATGCCGCGACCGAACTGGCGGGCGCGTTCGGCACCACCTTCTGGGTCGCCGTCGGGCTGCTGGCGGCGGCCCTGCTGCCCGCGCTGCTGCTGCCGCGGCCCCGCCGCGAGCAGCCCGGCCCCGGACCGGGCGCTCAGGATCCGATCACGCAGGGCACGTCCCACGGGTCGTAGCTCTGGCACACCCCGGCCGGGTTGCTCAAGAACCCGATCGAGGGCAGCGCCCGGCCCTGGAAGTCAAACAGGGTGAGGTTGTCGTTCGGCGTCCCGGCGCCCGGCTCCCAGCCCACCCCGGGAATCCATTCCGGCTCCCAGTAGAACAGCCCTTGCCCGAGCCCGTCCGGGACCTGCGCGAGGATGGACAGCTCGTCGCTGACGAACGAGAGCTGGCCGCCCGGGCTCGCCGGGTACCCGGCCGACACCTGGCTGGGCTGCCAGACGAAGTTGCCGGTGCTGTCGCCGTTCGCGAGCGTCCACGGGTACTGCGTCTCGGCGATGATGATCGGCTTGTGGAACTGCCCGGCGAGCGCGTCCAGGTTCGCCCGCAGCTGCGAGATCGTGCCGTGGAAGAACGGATAGTAGGACAGGCCGATCACGTCGAACGGGACGCCGCGTGAGGTCAGCGCCTGGAAGAAGGCCTGGCTGAGCTTGTTGTCGCCGCCCTGGTCGTAATGCATCATGACCTGGAGCCGGTGGCCGGGCGGGTTGCCCGCCGCCGCGCCGGCCACCCCCGCCTTGAGCAGCGTGGCGAGGTTGTCGTAGCCCGCCCCGGTGCCCGGGTCCACCTGGCCGGCCGGCCACAGCATGCCGTTGCGGATCTCGTTGCCGATCGAGACCAGATCCACCGGCGTTCCCTGTTTCGCGAACGCGGAGATCACCTGCTGGCTGTAGGAGCGCACGGTGGCCGCGAGCTGGCTGAGGTCCTGGCCCTGCCAGGCGGCCGGGATGTCCTGGTGCTGCGGGTCAGCCCAGAAGTCGGAGTACATGATGTCCAGGTAGATCTTCATCCCGGCGGCGCTGACGGCCCTGGCCAGCGACAGGTCGCTGGCCAGGTTGCTGTAGCCGGGAGGCGGGTTGACCCACAGCCGCATCCGGGCGAAGCTGGCGCCGTTCGCGCGCAAGATCGTGACCGGGCTGCCCGGGCGGCCGCGGTCGGTGAAGCTGGCGCCAGCGGCCAGTTCCTGCGGCGTGAAGGACAGATCAGCGCCCAGGTCGAGCCGCGCCGCCGCGGGGTCCGGCCCGAACGCCCGCAGCTCCCCCACGCACACCGGCGCGCCGGTGCCGCTCTTCACGGTCAGCCGCGCGAACCGGGCCCGGGTCCCGGCAGGCACCGGCAGGTACATCGGGTTGCCCGGGTCCAGCGCGATGAGCTGAGCGGCGGGCAGCGGGTGCCAGCCGCCCGGGGTGGCGGCGAGCTCGATGGTGGCGCTGGCGGAGGGGCTGGCCGCAGCCAGCGTGATCCCGA
>DASQSC010000606.1:0-2873 GCA_035642555.1 Streptosporangiaceae bacterium
GCTCATGGCCGACGCTGAGCGGGCCCTCGGCCGGCCGGACCGGGCGCTGGCGCTGATCAGGGACGCCGGGGACGCGGACCGGCCCACCCAGATCGAGCTGCGGATCGTCGAGTCCGGGATCCGCCGGGACGAGGGGCGCCCCGGGGCTGCGGTCGCCGCCTTGCAGGTGCCTGAGCTCACCGACGGCAGGCAACGGCCGTGGTCGGCGCGGTTGTTCTACGCCTACGCGGATGCGCTGGCAGCCGCCGCCCGCCTGGACGAGGCGCGGGAATGGTTCGGGCGGGCGGACGCGGCCGACCCGGGCGGCGAGACCGATGCCGCGGAGCGCCTGGAAGAGCTCGACCCGTTCCTGGTGGAGGACCTGGCCACGCCGGAAGACAAGGACGGCGAGAACGGCGAGAACGGCGAGGGCGGCGAGGACGGCGAGGGCGGCGAGGACGGGGAACAGGCCCCGGCCGCATCCGCCGGCGAGCCGTCCGGGACGGGACAAGCCGGTGCCGGCTAACCGGGGCCCGCGGCGGCTACCCGGCGGCACCGGCGGAACCACCGGCACCGGCAGGAGCCTCCTTGCCCAGCCAGTGCAGGATCCCGGCCACGCTGGCGGCAGTGGAGCTGACGGTCTCGGTTCTCGCGGCCAGTTCCGGGTCGCCGCCGGGTGCCAGCGCCCGGTAACGCCCCCGGGTGCGCTCGGCCACCATGGCCACCGCGTGGTCAAGATCAAGCCGGGCGTCGCGGGCGCGGCGGGTTTCCTCCACCCAGAGGTTCAGTTCCGCCGCCGACCGGTCCAGCGTCTCGGACACGGCGGTCACCGGTCCGTAGTGGCTGAACAGCAGCCGGGACGGCGCCAGCGCGGCGAACATGCGCAGCGACCCCAGCGCGGTGGCAAGGTCGAAGTCGGGAGGCGGGGTCGCTGGCCGCAGGTCGCGGGTCTCCTGGATGAAGACCCCGGCCGCGTCACCCACGTACAGGTCGCCGCTGGCCGAGTCGACCAGGCCGACATGGTGCCTGGCGTGGCCGGGGGAGTAGTGGCTGCTGAGCCGTCGCCCGCCGCCGAGGTCGATGCTGCCTTCCCCGCCCACGGCCCGGATCCGGTCCGCGGCAACCGGCCTCATCTCCCCGAACAGCGTCTCCAGCGCGTCCCCGTAGACGCGGCGGGCACTGGCCATCAGCCGGCCGGGATCGGCCAGGTGCCGGGCGCCGCGCTCGTGGACGACGATCTCGGCGGCTGGGAACATGGCCGCGATGTCGCCCACGCCGCCCGCGTGGTCCAGGTGAATGTGAGTAACCACGACCGTCGCGAGATCCTGGCTGCCGATACCCAGGCCGGCCAGCGCGTCCCGGACGACCGGCGCGGACGGCGCGGTCCCGGTCTCGACCAGGCACGGGCGGCCGGCCCGGATCAGGTAGCTGGCGGTGATCTTGTCATGACCCGCCATCCAGGTATCGAGCTGGTACACCTCGTGCCCCAGCCCGGTGACGCCGCCTGCCGCGGAACTGCCTTCAGCCCGGTTCATATGCTTATGCTTCCAGACGCACCTCGTATTTCGGTGCCCTGGAAGACCTTACGGGGCGTCGCTAAAGGTACGGTTTCCAGTACTGAGGGTAGTACCGCGACGGCCGGACCCGCCTCTCACGGCAACCACGGGAGCTAGACACCGGTGAGCAGAACGCCTGGTACGAGCACCGCCGTGAGGCGGGGGCTCTCGTACGCGGCCGCGAACGGCGCCAGCCGCCGGACCCGGCTGGCCCCGGTGACCCTTGCCATCGTCGTCGCCACCGCCATCGCGCTGGGGCTGCGGTTCTACCAGCTGAGCAGGCCAGGCTTCCTGTTCGGGGTGACCGAGTACGACGACGGTACCGATTTCGGCAGCGCGATCCGCCTGGTCACCGGGGCGTTGCCGTACCGGGACTTCATCATCGTGCAGCCGCCGGGCATCACGCTGCTGATGGCGCCCGCCGCGCTGTTCACCAAGGTGGCCGGCAGTTCCGGGGCGCTCGCCATCGGGCGCGTGCTCACGGTCCTGGCCAGCTCCGCCGGGGTGGTCCTGGCCGGCCTGCTGGTCCGCCACCGCGGCCTGCTGGCCGTCATGATCGGCTGTGGCCTGCTGGCGGTCTTCCCGGACAGCGTGCTGGCAGCCAAGACCGTCCTGCTGGAGCCGTGGCTGGTGCTGTTCTGCCTGGCCGGTGCCGTGGCCGCGTTCGACCGTGACCGGCTCGCCAGTAACCGCCGGCTCGCGGTCGCCGGCCTGCTGTTCGGATTCGCCGGCGCGATCAAGGTATGGGCGATCCTGCCCGTGGTCGTGCTGCTGATACTGGCCTGGCGGCGGCGCGGCCGGTCGGCGGGCACGTTCGGCGCGGGCGTCGCGGCGGGCTTCGTGGTCCCGGTAGTCCCGTTCGCCGCGCTCGCGCCGGTGACCTTCTACCGCGGCGTGGTCGTGGCCCAGCTGATCAGGACCGACGTGACCAGGATCCCGCTCGGGACACGGCTGGTGGACATGACCGGGCTCACCCACACCCCCGGCATCATGGCGGCCCTGCTCGGCCTGGTGTGCGGGCTGCTGATCGTGGTCATCGCCGGCTCCTGCGCGCTCGCGTCCCGGCTGACCCGCCGCGCGCCCGCCCCGCTGGAATGGTTCGTGCTCGGGTCGCTGGCCCTGGTGACGGCCGCCTTCCTGTGGCCCGCCGACTTCTACTACCACTACGCCGCGTTCCTGGCCCCGTTCCTGGCGCTGGCGCTGGCGCTCCCGGTGGCCCGGCTCGCCGCCGCGCTCGCCCGCCGGCGGCAGCCCCAGGCCACCAGCGGGCTGCGCGGCTCCGCGGCCCCGGCCCCCGGTAACGGCCCCGGCCCGGAGAAATCCGCCCAGGACGGTGCC
>DASQSC010000607.1:0-2095 GCA_035642555.1 Streptosporangiaceae bacterium
ACGGCCCGGGTCCGGTGTGGGCGGTGGCCACCGGCGCGTGCCCGGCGTGCACCACGACCGGCACGCCCGCCTCCGCGAGCAGCCCCCAGGCGGGTGCCAGCAGCGGGTCGTCCGGCGCGAACCCGCCGACCTGGAGATGCAGCTTGAACACGCGCGCCCCGGCATCGAGCGCGCCGGTCACGTAGCTGGCCACGTCCGGCTCCGGGTAGCAGGTCGCCGACGGCACGCAGCCCGGGGTGGCCCGGGCGAAGCCGAGCGACCAGTCGTTCAGGCCGGCGGCCATGCCCGGCCGGTGCGCGTACGAGAGCGCGGTGAATACCCGCACCCCCATCGCCCGCAGGTGCGCGGCCCGCTGCCGGGCCGGCCACCGGTAACGGATCGGCCAGGCCCGCCCGATCAGCGGCCCGGCCGCGTCAAAGTACTCCCAGACCCGCCGCTGCAGCCGCGGCGGCAGGAAGTGCACGTGCGCGTCGGCCAGGCCGGGGATTCCCAGCGCCCGGCAGAACGCCGGGATGGCGGCATCATCGTCCGGCGGGAGGACAGCGCTCACCCGGGCGATTCAATCGCAGCCCGGCGCCGCCCCGGCAGCCGGATCCCCCGCCCAGCCCGCCGCGATCCCCCTGCCCGGCCGCCGGATCCGCCGCTCCCCCGCGGGTGCCCGCTGGCTGAGCATCTCCGCTGAGCTTGGTCAAGCCGGTGTACAGAGCCGGCAATTGCCCTCATACTGAAGCGACCCACCCCCGGTGAAAAGCAGGTTCGTGAGCTTTACTCAGCAATGCCCGGACCCGGCCGCCGCCGAGGGACCGCGCCGCACATGTGCCGCGCGGGAGAGAGCACGGTGACGTCCGGCCTCGTCGTCCAGCAGCCGGAGCCGGCCGGCCGCCCGGCCGGCGGGGCCGGCTCGGCGCTGGTTCCCTGCCCGGCGGCTTCCCGGCGGCATCCGAGGCGGCGGCTGCTGACCGGCGCGCTGTCGGTGCTGATCGTCGCGGCGGTGTTCGGGTTCGCCCTGCCCCGGTTCGCCTCTTATCACGCGGTGTGGCACAGCCTGACGGTGGTGCGGTGGCCGGGGCTGGTTTTCATCGCCGCCGCCCTGCTCGCCAACCAGGTCGCCACCTGGGCGATGATCTCAGCTGCCATGCCCGGGCTACGGCTGCGCGACGCCGCGGTGGTGAACCTCGGATCCAGCGCGGTCGCCAACGCCGTGCCCGCTGGCGGCGCCGTGTCGATGGGCGTGAGCTGGGCGATGCTGTCGAGCTGGGGATTCGCCACCACCGACTACGTCCGGTACACGCTGGTGTCGGGGCTGTGGAACGTGTTCGTCCGGCTCGGGCTGCCGGTCGCGGCGCTGGCCCTGCTCGCGATCTCGGGCGGGGCCGGCGCAGCCTCCGAGGCGGCCGCCTACGCCGGAGCCGGGCTGCTGGTCCTCATCGTGGCCGGGACGTGGGCGCTGCTGCGGAGCGAGCCGCTGGCGCGGCGGGCGGGCGTGGTCATGGGCAAGGTCTCCGCGGCCTGCTGCCGCCTCGTCCGGCGACGGTCATCGGGCCGGGCCGCCGCGCTGCTGCCGCAGTTCCGGGCCAGCACCCGCGACCTGCTGGCCAGGCGCGGCCTGGCGATCACGGGCACGACCCTGGTGAGCCACCTGTCGCTGTGGCTGGTGCTGCTGGCGTGCCTGCGCTCGCTGGGGGTGACCGGGGCCCAGGTGAGCCTGGCCGCGTCGCTGTTCGCGTTCGCGTTCTCGCGGCTGCTGTCCGTGCTGCCGGTCACCCCCGGCGGGGTGGGCGTGGTGGAGCTAGGCCTGACCGGGCCGCTGGTAGCCGGGCAGGAGCCGGCCGTGGCCGCCCGGGTGGCAGCGGCCGTGCTGCTCTTCCGGGCCCTGACCTACCTGCTGTCGATCCCGCTGGGGGCGGGCGCGTACCTGTGGTGGCACTGGCAGCAGCCCCGCCGCCGGGCAGCAGCGGCCGGCCAGGCGGCCCGGCCCGTCCCCGAACCCGCCCAGGTGCCGGCGCAGCCAGCCCGCGGCCCGGGGCGTGAGCCCCGGCTGCGGCGGATCGTGATCGCTCCCGACCAGGCCGATTGACTGTTCGCCGGAGGCGAA
>DASQSC010000608.1:0-2022 GCA_035642555.1 Streptosporangiaceae bacterium
ACGGCCCGGGTCCGGTGTGGGCGGTGGCCACCGGCGCGTGCCCGGCGTGCACCACGACCGGCACGCCCGCCTCCGCGAGCAGCCCCCAGGCGGGTGCCAGCAGCGGGTCGTCCGGCGCGAACCCGCCGACCTGGAGATGCACCTTGAACACGCGCGCCCCGGCATCGAGCGCGCCGGCCACGTAGCTGGCCACGTCCGGTTCCGGGTAGCAGGTCGCCGACGGCACGCAGCCGGGGGTGGCCCGGGCGAAGCCGAGCGACCAGTCGTTCAGGCCGGCGGCCATGCCCGGCCGGTGCGCGTACGAGAGCGCGGTGAATACCCGCACCCCCATCGCCCGCAGGTGGGCGGCCCGCAGACGGTCCGGCCACCGGTAACGGATCGGCCAGGCCCGCCCGATCAGCGGCCCGGCCGCGTCAAAGTACTCCCAGACCCGCCGCTGCAGCCGCGGCGGCAGGAAGTGCACGTGCGCGTCGGCCAGACCGGGGATTCCCAGCGCCCGGCAGAAGGCCGGGATGGCGGCATCATCGTCCGGCGGGAGGACAGCGCTCACCCGGGCGATTCAATCGCAGCCCGGCGCCGCCCCAGCAGCCGGATCCCCTGCCCGGCCGCCGGATCCGCGGCTCTCCTGCGGCTGCCCGCTGGCTGAGCATCTCCCTTGGGCTTGGTCAAGCCGGTGTACAGAGCTGGCAATTGCCCTCATACTGAAGCGACCTACCCCCGGTGAAAAGCAGGTTCGTGAGCTTTACCCAGCAATGCCCGGACCCGGCCGCCGCCGAGGGACCGCGCCGCACATGTGCTGCGCGGGAGAGCACACGGTGACGTCCGGCCTCGTCGTCCAGCAGCCGGAGCCGGCCGGCCGCCCGGCCGGCGGGGCCGGCTCGGCGCTGGTGCCCTGCCTGCCGGCTTCCCGGCGCCATCCGAGGCGGCGGCTGCTGACCGGTGCGCTGTCGGTGCTGATCGTCGCGGCGGTGTTCGGCTTCGCCCTGCCCCGGTTCGCCTCTTATCACGCGGTGTGGCACAGCCTGACGGTGGTGCGGTGGCCGGGGCTGATCTTCATCGCCGCCGCCCTGCTCGCCAACCAGGTCGCCACCTGGGCGATGATCTCGGCTGCCATGCCCGGGCTGCGGCTGCGCGACGCCGCGGTGGTGAACCTCGGATCCAGCGCGGTTGCGAACGCCGTGCCCGCGGGCGGCGCCGTGTCGATGGGCGTGAGCTGGGCCATGCTGTCGAGCTGGGGGTTCGCCACCACCGAGTACGTCCGGTACACGCTGGTGTCGGGGCTGTGGAACGTGTTCGTCCGGCTCGGGCTGCCGGTCGCGGCGCTGGCCCTGCTCGCGATCTCGGGCGGGGCCGGCATAGCCTCGCAGGCCGCCGCCTACGCCGGCGCCGGGCTGCTGGTCCTCATTGTGGCCGGAACGTGGGCGCTGCTGCGGAGCGAGTCGCTGGCGCGGCGGGCGGGCGTGGTCATGGGCACGGTCTCCGCGGCCTGCTGCCGCCTCGTCCGGCGACGGTCATCGGGCCGGGCCGCCGCGCTGCTGCCGCAGTTCCGGGCCAGCACCCGCGACCTGCTGGCCAGACGCGGCCTGGCGATCACGGCCACGACCCTGGCGAGCCACCTGTCGTTGTGGCTGGTGCTGCTGGCGTGCCTGCGCTCGCTGGGGGTGACCGGAACCCAGGTGAGCCTGGCGGCGTCGCTGTTCGCGTTCGCGTTCTCGCGGCTGTTGTCCGTGCTGCCAGTCACCCCGGGCGGGGTGGGCGTGGTGGAGCTAGGCCTGACCGGGCCGCTGGTGGCCGGGCAGGAGCCGGCCGTGGCCGCCCGGGTGGCCGCGGCCGTGCTGCTCTTCCGGGCGCTGACCTACCTGCTGTCGATCCCGCTGGGGGCGGGCGCGTACGTGTGGTGGCACTGGCAGCAGCCCCGCCGCCGGGCAGCAGCGGCCGGCCAGGCGGCCCGGCCCGTCCCCGAACCCGCCCAGGTGCGGGCGCGGCCAGCCCACGGCCCCGGGCGCGAGCCCCGGCTGCGGC
>DASQSC010000609.1:0-2209 GCA_035642555.1 Streptosporangiaceae bacterium
CGTGGACGGCGACCTGGCCGACGATGCCACCTACCGGGCCATGTCCGACCAGGTGGGGTCCGGCAGCAAGATCCTTTACTACCTGGAGGTGCCGCCGCCGCTGTTCGGGCGCATCGCGCATGGCATCGCCGGCGCGGGCCGCGCCGCCGGGGCCCGCGTCATGGTGGAGAAGCCGTTCGGAAACGATCTCGCGAGCGCGCGGGAACTGGACGCCACCATGCACCAGTGCTTCGCCGAAGACCACATCTACCGGGTGGATCACTGGCTGGGCCTGGACCCGGTGGAAAACGTGCTGTTCGCCCGGTTCGCGAACTCGGTTGTCGAGCCGCTGCTGAACCGCACCTACGTGGAGAGCATCCAGATCACCATGGCGGAGGCGTTCGACGTCTCGGACCGGGGCCGGTTCTACGACCGCACCGGCGCCATCCGGGACGTGCTGCAGAACCACATGCTGCAGGTGCTGGCCACGGTGATGGCCGACCCGCCGGAGGGCCAGGGGCTGGAGAACTGGCGCGATGCCAAGGCGCGGCTGGTGCGGGCGCTGACCCCGCTGTCGCCGCGGCAGACGGTGCGGGGGCAGTATGACGGCTACCACGACGTGGACGGCGTGGCCAAGGACTCCGCCACCGAGACGTTCGTGGCGGTGCGGCTGATGGCCGACACCTGGCGGTGGGCGGGGGTCCCGATCCTGATCCGGGCGGGCAAGTGCCTGCCGGCCTCAGCGACCGAGGTCACGGTGCGGTTCCGGCACCCGCCGCGCGACATCTTCGGGCTCGCGCCGCTGCCGCCAGCCAACGAGCTGCGGTTCCGGGTCCACCCGGAGACCGCGGTCACGCTCGGCGTCGCCGGCAAGAAGCCCGGCGCCGGGTGGGAACCGCAGCAGGAGGAGCTGTCGTTCGCTGCGCGGCCGGGCGAGGACATGCGCCCCTATGACCGGCTCATCGGCGCGGCCCTCAACGGCGACCGGTGGCTGTTCGCCCGCCAGGACACGGTCGAGGCGGCGTGGCAGGTGGTCGACCCGGTGCTGGGGGACGCGGTACCGGTCCACCCGTACCCGCGCGGCAGCTGGGGACCGGAGGAAGCGGACCGGCTGCTGCCGCACCGCGACTTCTGGCACGACCCGGCCGGGTGACTGACAAAGAATCTGCGGAACGGGAAATTACCCGGTAAGCCCCCTACGGCAGGTAGTCCTCCCGCCGGACCAGGCCCCGCACCGGCTCGCCTCGCAGGTAGCGGCGCACGTTCTCGGCGGCCTGCCGGGCCGCGTCCTGCTGCACCCCGGCGACGGCGCCGGAGTTGTGCGGGGACCCGATCAGGTTCGGCAGCTCGAGCAGCGGGTACCGGGTCGCGAACTTCTCCCCCGGGCCCGGCTCGTGCCACCAGACGTCGATGCCCGCGCCGAACCCGGGGTGATCGCGCAGGTGCTCATACAGGGCCCGCTCGTCCACGATGGCGCCCCGGGCCACGTTCACCAGGATCGCCTCCGGCTTCATCAGGCCCAGCTCGCGCGCCCCGATCAGGCCCCGGGTGGCCTGGGTCAGCGGCACCGAGATGACCAGCACGTCCGCCGCGGCCAGGACCTGGTCAAGGTCCGCCAGCGTGCCCGTGAACTCGGCCGGCTCGCCAGTGGCGCCGCTGGTGTTCACCGCGTGGATCCGGGCCCCGAAGGCGCGCAGCAGCCGGGCGGTGGCCTTGCCGATGCCGCCGAACCCCAGCACCGCGCACACCGCGCCGTTCAGCGTGAGCACCGGCTCGGCCTGATCCCACCGGCCGGCCGCGAGCGCGGCGTGGCGCTGCGGCAGCCGCCGGGCCAGGGCCAGTGTCATGGCCAGCACGTACTCGGCGATCGGCGGCGCGTAGGCGCCCACGTTGCCGGCCACCGCCACCTGGGGCGGGATCGCCGCCAGGTCGATGTGGTCGACCCCGGCCGACAGCAGCTGCAGGAACTCCGGCCCGCCCGCCTGCCGGAGCGACCCGGGCGGCAGTTCCCGCTCCGGGTTCCAGCTCAGCAGCGCCGCGGCCTGCCGCAGCAGGGCGGGCCGCTCGGCGGCGGGTGCCCGGTCCAGGAACGCGACCCGGGCGTGCCCGTCCAGCACGCCGGTGTTGATGCGGGCGTACTCGTCGTCCGCCGGGTAACTGACAACTACCAGCCGTTCGCCGGCCATCGGCATCCTTCCCCTGGTCCTGGTGGTGAGGGCGGGTCCCGCAG
>DASQSC010000610.1:0-2479 GCA_035642555.1 Streptosporangiaceae bacterium
TACAGCGAGGAGGACTTCGCGTCCCGGCCCGAGTTCACCGACCCGGAAATCCTGCGCACCAGCCTGGCCTCGGTGCTGCTGCGGATGGCCGCGCTCGGGCTCGGCGAGCCGGCCGGCTTCCCGTTCGTCGACCCGCCCGACTCCCGCCAGGTCGCGGACGGCATCCGGCTGCTGCAAGAGCTCGGCGCCTTCTCCCAGCGCGACTCCGGCGAGCACCGGCTCACCGGGACCGGGCGGAGGCTGGCGCAGCTTCCGGTGGACCCGCGGCTGGGCCGGATGATCCTGGCGGCCGGGCGGAACGGCTGCGCCCGCGAGGTCATCATCATCACCGCCGCGCTGTCCATCGTGGACCCGCGGGAGCGGCCCGCCGACTCGCGCGAGGCCGCCGACGCCATGCACGCGCGGTTCGCCGAGCCGGGCTCGGACTTCCTCGCCTTCCTCCGGCTCTGGGACTACCTGCGGGACCGGCAGCAGGAGCTGTCCGGATCCGCGTTCCGGCGGCTGTGCCGCCGCGAGCACCTGCATTACCTGCGGGTGCGGGAATGGCAGGACCTGACCGCTCAGCTCCGGCAGGCCGCCAGGGAGACCGGGGTGGTATCCGAGCGCGATAGCCGCCGGCGGTCCCAGGGCAGCATCCCCGTTCGCAGCGATCATGGCTCGCGCGGGCGTGCTGCCCGCCAGCACGGCCCCCGGGCGCGGGGCGGTCCGGCGGCCGCCGGGACGAGCGGGCCGGCGGCCGGGCCGGAGCAGGCCATCCCGGCGGAACTGGCCGAGCGCATCCACCTGTCGCTGCTGGCGGGCCTGCTGTCGCACATCGGGATGCGGGACCAGCGGCCTGCCCAGCGGGGGAAGCGGCGCGGGCCAGCGGAGTTCCTGGGGGCACGCGGCACCCGCTTCGCGATCTTCCCGGACTCGGTGCTGGCGCGTAAGCCGCCGCCGTGGGTGGTCACCGCCGAGCTGGTCGAGACCTCGCGGCTGTGGGGCCGGGTGGCGGCCCAGATCCAGCCCGAATGGGCCGAGTCGCTGGCGGGGCACCTGGTCCGGCGCAGCTACGGCGAGCCGTACTGGGACAGCCGCCGCGGGGCGGCGATGGCGTCCGAGAAGGTGCTGCTGTACGGGCTGCCGCTGGTGGCGGCGCGGCCGGTCGGCTACGGGCGGATCGACCCGGCGGCGGCCAGGGAACTGTTCATCCAGCATGCCCTGGTCGAGGGCGACTGGGAGACCCACCACCGGTTCTTCCGGCAGAACCAGCAGCTGCTCGACGAGGCGGCCGAGATGGAGCGCCGGGCCAGGCGGCGCGGCATCGTGGCCGGCGACGCCGCCCTGTACTCGTTCTACGACCAGCGCATCCCGGCCAGCGTGATCTCGTCCCGCCACTTCGACCAGTGGTGGAAGCAGGCCCGGGCCGCCGGCCCGGACCTGCTCACGCTGTCGCCGGCGGACCTGACCGGGCCCGCCGCGGACGAGGTCCGGCCGGAGGACTACCCGGTCAGCTGGGGCGGGTACCCGCTCTCCTACGAGTTCGCGCCCGGGGAGCCGGACGACGGGGTGACCGTGGACATCCCGCTCACCGCGCTGAACCAGGCCGGCGCGGACGAGTTCGGCTGGCAGGTGCCGGGCCGGCGGCAGGAGCTGGTGACCGAGCTGATCCGTTCGCTCCCCAAGCAGCTGCGGCGGGCGTTCGTGCCCGCGCCGGACGTGGCCGCCGCGGCGGCGACCCGGCTGGGGCAGCCGCACGGGGACCTGCTGGCGGCGCTGGCCGCCGAGCTGAGCCGGACCGGCGGCGTGACCGTGCCGCGGGACGCGTTCGACCTGTCCCGGCTGCCCGCTCACCTGCGGATCACGTTCCGGGTGACCGAGGACGGCCGGGAGGTCGCGACCGGGAAGGACCTGGGCGAGTTGCGCGCCCGGCTGGCGCCGCGGCTGCGGGCGGCGCTGGCGGAGGCGGCCGAGGCGGCCGGCGGGATCACCCGGTCGGGCCTGCGGGACTGGGACGACCTGGGAACGCTGCCGCGGGTGTTCACCGACGGGCAGGTCCGCGGGTACCCGGCGCTGGCGGATGCGGGCGACTGCGCCGAGGTCCGGCTGCTGCCGACCGAGGCCGAGGCGAACGAGTCGATGCGGCTGGGAACCCGGCGGCTGATCCTGTTGCAGGTGCCGTCGGGCGGGGTCGCGTCCGCCCGTTCGGTGGCCAGCCGACTCCCGGCTGCCACCAAGCTGGCGATGAGCCGGGCGCCCTACCCAGGGGCTGCCGCCCTGCTGGCTGACTGCGCGGCCTGCGCCGCCGACCAGGTGATCGCGGACGCGGGCGGGCCGGCCTGGGACGAGGCGGGGTTCGGCCGGCTGCTGGCGGCGGCGCGGGAGTCGCTGGACTCGGTCACGACCCGGGTGGTCGGGGTGGCCGGGCAGGTCCTGCTGGCGGCGCAGCAGGCGGAGACCCGGCTCGGGCAGGCCGCCAGCCCGGTGCTGGCCCCGGCGG
>DASQSC010000611.1:0-5646 GCA_035642555.1 Streptosporangiaceae bacterium
CCGCTGCCGTCCTTGTACTGCCGCAGCACGTGCCAGAGCTCCCCGGGCGTCTGGTACAGCGACACCGGCACCACGTGCCGGGTCGGATAGCTCACCTGCGCCATGGTGAACGAGCAGCTATGGCAGATGTCCCGGCCGGGCGGCGGGCCGGAGTGGCAGACCAGGCACACTCCCGGCCCCGTGGCCGGCACCGGCCGGTAAGAGCCGAGATGGGGATCGGTGAAGGGGGCGGAGTCGGCCATCGGCTCACCACGTCGCCGCCGGCACGGCCGCCTGCCCGCGGAGGCTGGTGCCCATTCAGGCGGCCTCCGCGAGCAGGCGCTCGCTCTCTGCCCACGCTGCCACGAGCGGCAGCCTAGGGAACGCTCCGGACATTCCCGGCTGCCCGGGACGGTGCGGGTGTCAGGCGGCCGACGCCCCGGAGGCGACCGGCTCGCCGGTGGACGGGTCGAGGATCAGTTTGCCAGGCCGATCGCCGCCGGGCGCCGCGCCGCTCAGCGGCCTGCGCGGGCGTCGAGCTGCCGGCGGGCCCCGGCCACCACGGCCTCCAGCCGCCGGGCGTGGGCGCCGTGCCAGTACGCGCGGCCGCAGGCCTGGCAGCGCGCGAACTCGGTGTAGGTGCGGCGGGTCCCCGGCTGCAGCTGGGCCTCGACCTCCGGCAGCCCGGCCGGGGCCAGCGCGCCGTTGCAGGCGGGGCAGCGGGTCCACGGGCTGATCGGCGGCGCGAACCGGTCGAGCACGTCGGCGAGCTGGGCCTGCGGGCCGCTGCCGCGCACGTAGGCGCCCGCCCGGACCGCCCGGCGCCGCAGCAGGCCCCGGTCCTGGGTCAGCAGCATCCGGTTCGCTGCCGCCGACACCTCGATCAGCTCGTCGTCGCCGGTGTCGTTGCGGTACCAGGTGTCAAGACCGAGCAGCCGCAGCCGCCGGGCCAGCGTGCCGAGGTGGACGTCCAGGCAGAACCGCGGCCCGCCGGGCAGCGGCTGCGGGCGCCGGACCGGCAGCACGGTCACCGGCTCGCCGGGCGGCACCCGCTCGGCCGGCCGGGCTGGCCTGCCGCCGACGCGCAGCTCGCCGGCCTCGGGCAGCGGGACCCCCAGCGACTCGACCAGGTGCCCGAGCGAGGACGTGCCGTCGTAGCGGGCCAGGAAGCTGCCGCGCCGGTGCCGCGGCGCCAGGAATAGCCACAGCGACGGGTCGAACCGCACCTCGGCCGCTGCGCTGGCGGCCGGGCCGCCCGGGCCCGCAGGGCTATTCACGGCTGAGCTCGGCCCGGACTCCGACCAGCCGCACCGGCCGGTGCAGCTCGAACCCGCCGAACGCGGCCAGCGCGGCGTCGGCCAGCGCCGCCGCATCGCGGGTGGGCTCCGCCAGCGGCACCCCGTGCGAGCTGGTGATGAACGGCGCCTGCCGCACCTTGACCACCACCCGCCGGGCGAGCTGGTCCTCGGCCGCCAGGTCGGCGGCCACCTGGGCGGCGAGCTGGCGCAGGTGCTGCCGCAGCTCATCCGGGTCGGTCAGGTTGCGCTGGAACGTGACCTCCCGGCCCCGGGACCGGATCGCGGGCGGGTTCGCCGTCACCGGGTCGGCGTCGAGCCCCAGCGCCGTTGCGACCAGCCAGGGCCCGATCACCGGCCCGAACCGCGCCGCCAGCGCGTCCGGGTCGGCCGCCGCCAGCTCGCCGACCGTCCCGATGCCCAGCGCGGCCAGCTTGTCCGCCGTCTTGCGGCCGATCCCCCACAGCGCCTCGGCGGGGAGCCCGTCCATGATCTCGGGCCAGTTCGACCGGCTGATCCGGAAAATGCCAGCGGGCTTGGCCATCCCGGAGGCGAGCTTGGCGTGGAGCTTGTTGTCCCCGATGCCGACCGAGCACTCAAGACCGGTCCCGTCCCGCACCCCGGCCTGGATGGCCCGCGCCGCCGCGGCCGGATCCCCGGGCCGGGGCCGCGCGAACGCCTCGTCCCAGCCGGCCGGCTCCACCACTTCCACCAGCCCCGTCAGCACCGCGAGGAACTCCTCCGACGCGGCCTCGTAGGCGGGCTTGTCCAGCGGCAGGAACACCGCCTCCGGGCAGCGAGCCGCCGCCGTCCGGAGCGGGGTCCCTGACCGCACGCCGTGCTCCCGCGCCTCGTACGACGCGCCGGCCACCACGCCCCGCCGGGACGGGTCGCCGGTGCCTCCCACCAGCACCGGCCGCCCGCGTAGCTCCGGCCGCCGCAGCAGCTCGACCGCCACGATGAACTGGTCGAGGTCCACATGCAGCACGGCGCGCTCCATAGCCACAGTGTCCCCTGCGGGGCGCCGGCGCCTCCCCCGGCTGCCGGGGGAGAGCCTGGGAAAGCCGCGTAGTCTCCCCAACCATCAGAAACCGCCATACACGGCTGCCGCCGCGGCTCTACGATTGCGGTCCACCGTCCGCGACCGTCCGGACGGCCGTCTCGCGCGGGGAGTGCAGCGTGCCGCTCGTCGTCCGCCGCGGCTACTCGGTGCCCGAGAACCTGACGCTGGCCGGTGCCGCCGCGGCGGTGGCTGGCTCGGCCTACCCGTTCCTGCTGGCGCACGACGGGAACCATGGCCTGCCGTGCCCGCTGCGGGCGCTGACCGGCGTGCCCTGCCCGCTGTGCGGCATGACGACCGCCACCGTGGCGCTCGCCCACGGCGAATGGCGGGCGGTTGCGGCCGCCAACCCGTTCGCCTACCTGATCGCCGCACTGGTGGCCGCGACCGCGCCGGTACTGACCGCGCGGGCGCTTGGCTGGCTCGGGCCGCCGCGGCCGTGGTCACCGGGGGCGCGCCGCCGCACCGGCTGGGCGGTGGCGGGCCTGGCGATGGCGAGCTGGCTGGTCCAGCTGCACCGGTTCGGGTTCCTCTGACCGCGGCTTCCGCACCGCGGCCCGCAGCCAGCACCTTGGGCCCTGCCCGCTAGCCCGCGGGCAGCTTCCTCCGTCAGAAAGGTTCCACCCGTGGCCTATCCCGGCAACGCCTATCCCGGTGATCCCTATCCCGGCAATCCCGGTAATCCCGGCTATCCCGCTTCCGCCTACGCCAACTGGGGCCAGCGCGTCGGCGCTTACCTGCTGGACGGCCTCCCCGCCTGGGTCCTGATCGGGATCGGCTCGCTCTTCGCCTCCCACAGCTTCCTCATCTACCTGCTGTTCGTGCTGGCGGCGCTGGCCTGGCTGGTCTACAACCGCTGGATCCAGATGGGCAACACCGGCCAGTCGCTGGGCAAGCGGACGCTCGGGATCAGGCTGGTCAAGGAGACGACCGGCGAGCCCATCGGCGCGGGCATGGCCTTCGTCCGCGACATCTGCCACTTCGTCGACTCGATCATCTGCTACATCGGCTGGCTGTTCCCGCTGTGGGACGCGAAGCGGCAGACCCTCGCCGACAAGATCGTCGGCACGGTCGTCGTCCCGGCCTGACGCCCCTTCCGCCGGGCCCGGTCAGGCCCGCAGCCCGAGCACCCCGCCCGGGCCCGGCTCCACCCGCGTCCCGAACCGGCGGCCCGCCCGGTTCAGCGTCCCCGCCAGCCACCGGGTGCCTTCGCCCCCGGTCCGGCGCAGCCGCATCCGGCTGGCCTGCAGCGGCACCATCCGCGCGGCGGCCAGCGCGCCGGAGCCGGCCCGCACCGACACCAGGTACGCCAGCCGCAGGTCGTCGCGGTACTCCTCGTAACCGCTGATCCCCTCGTAGTCGTCGATGAAGTCCCCGCAGCCGTAGAGGATCAGCTTTCCCGCGTAGACCTCGGCCGGCCGTGGGTGATGCGAGGAGTGCCCGTGCACCACGTCGGCGCCGCCGTCGATGACCGCGCGGGCGAACCGGACCTCGTCGCCGGTCACCTCGTAGCCCCAGTTCGGCCCCCAGTGGATGGACACCACCACGATGTCGCCCGGCCGCCTGGCGGCCCGGATCCGGCCCGCCAGGTCCGCCGCCGCCCGGTCGGTGAGCGCCGGCAGGTAGGCCACGCCCGGGCGGTCCCGCCCGGCCGCCCAGCTGGGCGGGATCCCCGACGACGCGGCCCCGCAGCCGAACACCAGTACCCGCCCGCCGCCGGCGAGCGGCAGCACGGCAGGCCGCTGCGCCGCCGCCAGGTCCGGCCCGGCCCCGGCCGCCGCCAGCCCGGCGCCGGACAGGGCCGCGAGCGTGTCGGCGAGCCCGGCCCGGCCGAAGTCCAGCACGTGGTTGTTGGCCACCGTGCATACACCGGGCCGGACCGGTGCCAGGCAGCCGGAGTTGGCCGGGTGCATCCGGTAGTGCACGCCCTTGCCGCGAGCGAACCTGCCCCGGGCGGTGACGCTCGTCTCCAGGTTGATCACGCGTGCGTCCGGTGCTGCCCGCGCCAGCACGTCCAGCGCGTCCCCCCACACGTAGCCGGGGCCGGCCGGGACCGGCACCGGGCCGCTGGCCTGCCCGGCCAGCCGGACGTAGTCGCGCGCGTCCCGGATGTACCGTTCGCGCAGGGCGGGGTCACCCGGATGCGGCAGGATCTGGTCGACCCCGCGGCCCGTCATCACGTCCCCGCACAGGAACAGCGTCACGACCCGGTCGCCCACGCCCCCACCGTGCCCGCAACGACAGCGGCGAATCGCGGTTCGCCCCCGGGTCCCGCGCCCCGGGCAGCCGCGGCGCGCGCCGCGCCGGGTCAGCACTCGACGACGTTGAGCGCCGCCCCGGGCGGTCTCCTTGATCGACATCGATACCGCCACGGCGCGGGCCGCGCGCCCTGGCGCAGGCCGCACCCGAGCACCATAAGTCGCAACGAATCGCCCGCGCCATGCAGCCCTCTGCACCGTCCAGTCCCCGCTGCCCCGGAGCCGCGGATGATCAAGGAGTTGCTGTACACCCAACTACAGCAACTCCTTGATCATTAGCAGGCTGGGGGGCAGGCGCGGCTCTGTCACGACCGGGGGCGGGTGTTTGGGACGGCGGCGACGAGCGGCGGTAACGGGCGGCGGCGACGAGCGGCGACGAGCGGCGCTAACGGGCGGCGGCGACGAGCGGCGACGAGCGGCGGTAACGGGCGGCGGCGACGGGCGGCGACGAGTGGCGGCGACGAGCGGGCGCCGCCATCGGGGCGGCTAGCCGACGCCCAGCCGGATCCGGGGGGAACGGGCCGGGTCCAGCCAGTGCAGCACCCGCAGCAGCCGCGGCACCGGCAGCGTCACGCAGCCGGAGGTCGCGATGCCGATGCTCGCGTGCAGGAAGATGGCGCTGCCCAGGCCCGGGGTGCGGGCGGCGTTGTAGCCGATGTCAGCCCCGTACACGTAGGCGGACACGTCCATCGGCTCCGGGCCGGCGCCCGGATCGGCGTAGCGGGTGTCGACCCACTGGTTGTAGCGGGCGCTGGCCGGGTCGTCGTCCCACACGTCCCACGGGTGCGAGCGCCGGTACGGGTACCTGAACCCGGGGTCAGGGCCGGTGCCGAACAGGAACGGCAGGCCGAACGTGCCGGACGGGGTCCGGCCGTCGCCCTCCCGCTTGCCGCCGGGCGGGGCGAACCCGCCCCGGCCCAGCCGGGCCGGCCACGGGCCGAGCACCCGCCGCCAGCGCCCGGCCGACCGCTGGTAGGCGGTGAGCCGGGCCCAGGTGCCGCCGTACCGGCCGGCGGTCACCGTGATCAGCTGCCCGGCCAGCGGCCGGGCGCTG
>DASQSC010000612.1:0-8016 GCA_035642555.1 Streptosporangiaceae bacterium
GCCGCTGTGGGCGCTGGCCGGCGCGGGCGGCGACGAGCTCGCCCCGGCCGGCCTGGACGTCCGGGACGACGGGCCGGGCCTGGTGGTCGCCGGGCCGCCGCGCTCCGGCCGGTCCGCCACCCTGCTGACCATGGCCAGGTCCCTGCTGGCCAGCGGGACGCCGGTGGTGGCCATCACGCCGCGCCGGTCGCCGCTGCGGTCGCTGGCGGACGCCGACGGGGTGCTCGCCGTGCTCGGTCCTGAGGCCGGCGCGGACGACCTGACCAAGGCCATCGGGGACCGGGACTGCTACGTGGTGCTGGCGGACGACGCCGAGCTGCTGGTGAACGGGCCGCTGAATGACCCGCTGGAGAAGATCGTGCGCACGGGCCGGGACGGCGACCATGGCCTGATCCTGGCCGGGTCAACGCCCGACTTCACCCGGGCCTACTCGGGCTTCGTCCCGGCGGCGCTGAGATCCCGGGCCGGGATCCTGGTGGCCATCGAGACCCCGAACGACGGTGACCTGTTCAACATCCGGCTGCCGCGCAACGCCGGGCCCGGCCCGCTCGGCCGGGGCCTGCTGATCCGGCCCGGCCGGGTGCTGCCGGTCCAGCTGGCGGTCACCGAGTGACGCGCCTGCGGACGGCCAGGCGGCCGCCGGGGGCGGGCAGAACATCCGGATTGCTGCCATTCGGTAACGCGGGTGGCCGGTCGTGGTGAAACTGGCTAGCATCTTTTCGTCTGCCGTGCGAGCGACCCCCGCTGCGCACGGCGTCGTGTGTGGTGCCTGGTGCGGGCTGTGCCCGGCGGTAACTGTCGTCAGTGAGGGGGCTGGTGCGTGGGCTGGGGAGCGCTGATCGAGGAGGCGGTGTCGGCCGCCGAAACCGACATGTCCCGGGTGCAGGCTGCCGCCGAGGCCATCAACACGGCGATCGGCAAGGCGCGGCCGCTGCTCACCAGCGGCACCTGGAAGGGCCCGGAAGCGGCCTCCTGGATCGGGGACTGGAACGGCTTTTACAAGTCCGTCCAGTCGTTGCTGGGCGGGATGCCGGCCGCGGAGGCGGCGGTGGTGTCCAAGGTGCGGTCCGACATGGAAGCGCAGGCCCGGAAGCATGCCGGGCAGCCGGTTCCGAGCTGAGGGTGAAGGCGGGCGGCGATGGGTGAGGTCGGGGTTGATCCGCAGCGGGTGGCGCAGGCGGCGTCGGCGTTAGAGGAGCTGCGGGACGCGCTGGCGGCGAACGTGCCGACGATCGTGAACACGATGAGCAGTTACGGCTCGCCGGTGAACACGGGGGTGCTGAAGCAGGCGCAGTCGCGCGCGCCGGGGGATGCCTCGGATATGCGGTCGCGGGCGCGGCTGGCGGCGTTGTGGCTGCAGCAGAACGTGAACATCGACGGCCAGGGGCTGGTGGACATCCCCTGGGATCACCAGTCGGTGGACGCGGCCGATGCGACCGCCGAGGCGCAGGCGCTGGCGGACGCGGAGGCGAACAAGGACCCCAAGGCGGCGCTGGCGGCGATCAAGGCCATCCAGCAGGACTTGCAAGATCACATCAAGGCGAACGACCAGGCCTGGCTGGGCGCGTTCTACAACCAGGCCGCGCCGCAGGTCGCCAACCTGGCCATCACCCTGCACAACCTGGACTCCGGCGGCAACGCGGTGCAGGCCTACAACAACCGGTTCACCACCCTGACCCAGTCCGACCAGCAGGTGCTGGCGACGTTCGGGCAGGGCCTCGCCGCCGCCGACAAGTCCGGGTCGCTGACGCCGGACGCCGTGGCGGCGATCGCCAATGCCCCCGACATCTGGTCCGCGTCCATGCTGGTGAAGTACGGCCCGCCGGGATCGGACTGGGCCACCGGCGAGCAGAAGGGCTACGGGAACCCCGACGGGGTCAGCCTGCTGGCGCTGATGACCCAGAACCTCTACCAGGACCTGAAGACCGGGAACATCAAGATCCCGCTGGGCCCCGGGATCGGCCGCTACGGGATGGAAGACCACGACAAGCTCGGGAACGCGCTCGCCGCCAACGATCCGTTCTCGGTCATGCTCAAGGCCGACGGCGAGAACAAGAACGCCGCCTGGCAGGTCATGGGCGGCCCCGACGGCGGCCCGCTGGCGCAGATGCTGCTGGCCGCCGAGAAGGGGGACCTGCCGCAGCTGGACGGCAGGTTCGTGGAGGGCGGCCCCAACGACAAGGGCCAGTACCCGAACTTCTTCACGATGGAGCCGCCCGGCAAGAGCATCGACGTCGACTCCGGCGAGATCTTCCTGAGCACCCCGGACCAGAAGGCCCTCGGCAACTTCCTGGACGCGGCCACCTCTGCCCCGCGCGGCAGCAGCGCCGACGCCGGGTACTCGGCCCGGGCGGCGGTCAACATCATCAGCAACCTGCTGCCGGCCATCACCGACGACGGCAAGATCCAGCCGGGCTACGACCCCGCCATCATGAAGGCGCTCACCAACACCTTCCTGCGCTACCTGCCCGACATGGCCAAGTCGGCCGGCAACCCGACCAACATCACCGGCGCCGACCCCCTCATCTATGAGCAGGGCCATCCCTGGGAGATCAGCCTGGGGCAGGACAAGCTGTCCACGCTGGTGCAGGAGCTGAGCGCGGACCCGAACAACTACGGGCATCTCAAGGGCATCATCGCCGCCAAGATGGGCACCGAGCTTGGGCTGCAGCTGCAGGGAGTGACGGTCAACCATGAGGACATGCCGGCCGACCTGGCCGCGCTGTACGGGCGGTTCGTGACCGAGGGCAACAACCTGAAATGGGTGAATGGCACCCAGCAGGACGCCGAGAACGCCGAGCTCAACTCGCTCATCTCGTTCGGCGAGAGCGAGGTGGGCAGCATCCCGGTCATCGGGCCGACCGCCAGCAAGGTGCTGACCTGGGACCAGAAGATGAAGGTCTTCGGCGTCCCGCAGATCCCGGAGTTCAGCACGGACAACGCCGCCAACGCCATTGCGCAGGGCCGCCAGGAATTCAGCGACACCCAGCTCAAGACGATGATCCCGCTCGTGCAGGGATTGGTCCAGCAGAAGATCATCCCGCCCGATCCGCGCTGGTACCAGAACGGCCAGGTCATCCCCAACCAGGCGTTCAACGAATGGTGGGGGGAGAACAAGGGGCTCCCGGTCCAGGACAAGAGCCTGCCCGGCAGCCAGTACGACCATCTCGACAGCTGGTACCAGAAGAGTGTTATCTGGGAGCAGCTTCAGCACGACGCGTACAACCAGGCCCACTGAGACCCGGACGACACGAGGACATGAGAAAGCAACTGGCCGGCTGGATGCTGGCGGCGGTGATGGTCGCGGTCACCGCCGGGTGCAGTTCCGGTGGCTCGCCGGGCCCGGGCCCCACCCCATCCGCGTCCCAGTCGTACTTCCGGGAACTTCACCGGGAGGGGCAGCTACGGCCGGTGCTGGTGGCCTGTTTCGCCCGGCACGGGATGATTCCGCACAAGTACCTGGACAGCCGCTGGTACCAGCATGGGCGCGTGATCCAGAACAAGTACTGGATCATGTGGTGGGGCTCGTACAACGGCCTCCCGGTGAAGGTTAACGGCACCGAGGAGCATCTGGCCGATGCCGCCCGGCAGGCGGCGGAGCACGGCACCTGGCCGACGAAGCTGTGCGGGCCTATCCCGTCTCCCGCGGCGGCCGGCTCCTGATTCCGGCCCGATGATCCGGGCCGGCGGGAGCGGGGCCGGCCAGGCCCAGCAGCTCGGCCGCGGCCTGGCCGCTGGCCCCGGAGGCGCCGTACGTGGCCAGGTAGGTCCGGGCCGGCGGCCGCCACACCGGGAGCCCCATTTCCACCACGATCAGGTCCGGCCGCTGCGCCAGCAGCCGGGAGATCACCTCCCGCGCGCGCGGGCTTCGGTGAGCGTCGCGGACGACCACGATGACCGGCCGCCCGGCGGCGCGCCGGACCGCGTCGGCCGCGACGGCGCTGGCCGGGGTACCGTCCCCGGCCGGCACCTGCAGGACGCTCCCGGCCGGGACCCAGGGGCCCAGGCCCCATGGCACGGGCCCGGCGGCGATATTGCCCGGCCGCGCGAACTCGACCACCAGCGGGGCGGTCAGCAGCGCCGGCAGCCCGCTGGCCTCTAGTGCCCGGCGGGCTGCGGCCAGCCCGATCCGGCCGTCCGGCCCGGTCCCAGCCGCCGGGACCGGCCGGGCCAGCGCCTGCCGGAAGCTGGTCACCCGCTGCGCGGCGCTGGCGAGCCGGCCCTCCGGCAGCCTGCCGGCGCCCACGGCGGCGACTATCGCGGCCCGGACCGCGAGGTAGTCGTCCTCGTCCTGGTCGCGCCCGAGGCAGAGCAGGTCCACGCCCGCCGCCAGCGCCGCCGTGGCGGCGCTCGCGATGCCGCCGGGCTGGCTCACCGCCCGCATCTCGAGCGCGTCCGAGATGATCAGGCCGGTGAAGCCGAGCTCGCCCCGGAGCAGCCCGCCGAGCGCGGCCGCCGAGAAGGTGGCGGGCTGATCTCCGGTGAGGCCCGCCACCCGCAGGTGGCCGGGCATGACCGCGGCCACGCCGGCCGAGATGGCCGCCGCGAACGGCGGCAGGTCCCGCGCCCGCACCCGGCTGATCCCGCCCTCGACGGCGGCCACGACGTGGTGGGTGTCCTCCCGGGTGCTGCCGTGACCGGGGAAGTGCTTCGCGCACGCTGCGACCCCCGCCGACTGCAGCCCCGCCACCGCCGCCGCGGCGTGGCGGCACACCAGGGCGGTATCCGAGCCGAACGAGCGGGTGCCGATGACCGGGTTCCCGGCCGCGGTGTTCACGTCCACCGAGGGCGCGAGGTCGGTGTTGATGCCGGCCTCCGCCAGGTCCGCTCCGAGCGCCCGGTAGACCGCCCTGGTCAGCTCCGTATCGTCGACCGCGCCGAGCGCGGCGTTGCCGGGGTAGGGGCTCCCGGTGCGATGGGCGAGCCGGGTGACGTCCCCGCCCTCCTCGTCGATCGCGATGACCGGTTCCTGGCCGGCGGAGCGCAGTGCCCGCGTCAGCCCGGACAGCTGCCCCGGGCTGGCAACGTTCTGTCCGAAAAGGGTGACTCCAGCCAGCCCGCGCTCCAGCGCCGCCAGCACCCATCCCGGCGCCGCGTGGCCGCCGAACGGCGGCAGCAGCACGCCCTCGGCGAGCGGTTCCAGCGAGCCGCCGCGGGGCCGGGCCCGGCTCAACCCTTCACCGCGCCAGCGACGAGGCCGCGCGCCATCCGGCGCTGGACCAGGAGGAAGAACACGATGGGCGGGATCGTGTAGAGGGCCGAGGCGGCCATGATCGCGCCCCAGTCGGCGCCGCCCTTGTTGAAGAAGTAGGTGACATAGATGGGGAGCGTGTACTTGGCCTGGTCGGTGCCCAGGAACGTGAGCGCGAAGGTGAACTCGTTCCAGGCGTAGATGAACGAGAACACGCTGGTGGCCACCAGCCCCGGCGCGGTGAGCGGGAACAGGATGCGCCAGAACACCCGGACCGGGCCGGCGCCGTCGATCGCGGCCGCCTCCTCCATCTCCTTCGGCACCGCCGCCACGAAGCTGCGGAGCATCCAGATCGAGATCGGCAGCGCGAACGCCGTGTAGGCGAGGAAAAGCCCGGCCAGGCTGTCCAGCAGCCCGGTCGCCCGGAAGTCGATGAACAGCGCGATGACCAGCGCCTGCTGCGGCAGCATCTGCACCACCAGCAGCATGATCAGGTAGGTGCTGCGGAACCGGAACCGGAATCGTGCCACCGCGATCGCGGCGAGCAGCGCCAGCGTGGACGACGCGGCCACCGCGGTCACCGTCACCAGCAGGCTGTTGGCCAGGAACACCCAGAACGGGTGCCCGATGACGCCGCCGCTGATGACCGCGCGGAAGTTGGCCAGGGTGGGGTGCGCCGGCAGCGGGTGCGGCGTCAGGGAGAAGATCTCCCGGCCCGGCTTGAACGACGTGGACAGCATCCAGCCGATCGGCACCAGCGTGACGAGCGCGATCGCCGCGCCCGCGCCGTTGAGCGCCGCCGCCCGGATCAGCCGCCGGGCCGACCGCGCCGGCCGGTTCGCTTCGCCGCCCGCGACGCGTGCGACGCTCACTGGAGCGCTCCCTGCCGGATCGAGGCGCGTACGTAGCCGACGGTGATGATCAGCAGGATGACGGTGAGGATCAGCGCCAGGGCGGCGCCGAGGCCGTAGCTGGGCGGCATGGTGAAGGCCTTCGCGTAGGCGTAGATGCCGAGGTTGTACTCGTCCCGGTTGCCGAGTTCCCCGGTGAGCAGGTAGGCCTGCGGGAACACGCCGAAGTCCCAGATGATCGACAGCAAGGTGAGCACCAGGAAGACCGGCTTGAGCAGCGGGTAGGTGATCTTCCAGAAGCCTCGCCAGGGCCCGGTCCCGTCCACCCGGGCGGCCTCGAGCAGCTCGGCGGGCACGGTCCTCAGCCCCGCCAGCACGCTGACCGCGATGAACGGGAACCCCTGCCACACCAGCAGCACCGTGAGCACGGTGTAGACGGGCAGGGAGGCGTTGGTCCAGCTGAAGCCGGTCCAGTGGGAGCCGCCGCCCAGCCAGTGCGGCAGCCCGGCCAGTGCCCAGTCCACCACCCCGCCGTCGGGGCTGAAGAGCCAGAAGAAGATCACGGTCGCCGAGATCGCCGGGGTGGCCCAGGCGAGCAGGGCGGTGGTGCTGACGAACGTCGCCATTGGCTTGCCGAGCCGGTTCAGCAGCAGGCCCACGCACGTGCCCGCCAGCAGCGTCAGCGGCACCACCGCTACCGCGAACAGGCAGCTGTTGCGCAGCGCGAGCCAGAACTCGGGGTCTTTCAGGATCGCGCTGAAGTTCGCCAGCCCGGCCCACTGGGCCGGCTGCGCCCCGGCCAGCTGGGGCAGCCCGTAGTTCTGGAACGAGAACACCCCCAGCTGGACCGCGGGCCAGGCGATGAGCAGCCCGGCCACCGCCAGCGACGGCAGCAGCAGCAGGTACGGAGCCAGCCGGCGGCGCCGGAGCCAGGCTACGGCCCTGGTCCCGGCGGGCGGCCTGGCTGGCAGTGCCCCGGGCGGGCCGGGACGGGCGGCCTGCCCGTTCCGGCCCGCCCGCCTGGCTACGCCGGCGCTGGTCAACTCTCCTTACCCGTGTTGAGCACGTTCTGCAGCTCCGTGTTCGCCTTGTTGACGGTGGCGCTGAAGTTCGCGCCCCGCATCAGTGACTTCATCATGGTCGGGATGATCTGGTCGGTGGCGTCAGCTGTCCCCCAGTTCTTCGAGTTGAGCGGGGAGATCTGGGTCACCGTGGCGGCCTTGGCGAAGCCTGCCATGACCGCGTTGCCCGCGTAGGCGCCGCCGGTCAGCTGGGAGGTGTAGGGCGGGAAGAACCCCTGGGCGTTCGCGAACGAGGTCGAGTTGCCGACGTTGTCCATCACCTTGAGCAGGTCCCAGCTTGCCGTCTTGTACTTGCTGCCGGACCAGATCCCGAGGTCGGAGCCGCCGGCGAAGGCGGGAGCGGCCTTCGGGCCCTGCTCGCTGGGAATCGGGAACGAGGCCCAGCTGGCCTCGTCCTTGGCGCCCTTCGGGAACTCGGCCTTCGCCCACGGCCCGTCGACGTAGAGGTCGAGCTTGCCGAGCGCGAAGTCCTCGTTCGTGCCACCGGAGGTGGCCCCTGGGTTGCCCAGCTCGGTCTGGCCGATGTACTTGGCCGGGGACAGGTGCTGGGTCAGGAACAGGTCGGCGTAGAACTTGATGCCGGCCTCGGACGCCGGGCTGTTCAGCTGGGCCACCCACTTGCTGCCCTGGCGGACCGCGACCTGGCCGCCCGCGCCCCAGATGAAGCTGACGATGCCGTTGGTGTAGTCGCTGGGAGCGCCGATCCCGTAGGTCCCCGGGTAGGCCTTCATCAGCGCCTTCGCGTCGGCCACCAGCTGTGCCCAGGTGGCCGGCGGCGAGCTGATGCCCGCCTTGGTGAACTGGTCCTTGCGGTACCAGATGCCCCGCACGCCGCCGAACCACGGCAGCGCGTACACCGCGCCGCCGCTGCTGTCGTTGGCGAGCATGCCCG
>DASQSC010000613.1:0-4928 GCA_035642555.1 Streptosporangiaceae bacterium
GGCCAGCCCGGTCCCGTCCCAGGCCAGCCCGGTCCCGTCCCAGGCCAGCCCGGGACCGGGCGAGGCAGGCCCGGGACCAGCGGACGTCGGCTCAGGGCCGGCGGACGGGGGTCCGCGCCCGGCCGAGGCACGCCCGGGACCAGCGGACGCCGGCCCGGGACCAGCGGACGCGGGCCCGCGGCCGGCCGAGGCAGGCCGGGGACCAGCGGACGGAGCTGCGGGATCAGCAGCTCGCTCGACGGGATGGCGCTCGACGGGATGGCGCTCGGTGGATGACGAAGATACGGCCGACCTGCCGCCGGTGATCATCGAGCCGGAGGCAGGCGAGCAGCCCGCCACGGCTCAGCTCTCCCCGGTCACCCGGCCGCCCGTGCCCGGCCAGCCCACGATCATCGGCCCGGTCCCGGTGACCGGGAACGAGCCCGCCAGGGCGGGCGCGCCCGGCGGCCCGCTGGCCCAGCCGCTCGGTCCCAGCCTGGTCGCGCACATCCGCGCCCACCCCCGGGAGGCGGCGGCGATCGCGCTGCTCGGCGTCGGGGGGCTGCTGCTGCCGGTCCCGTTCTGGTTCATCGGGGCGCTCGCCTCACTACTGTCCCGGCTCTGGGACGGCCGGGACAAGACCGCCGCGTTCCTCGGCCCGGTCCTGGTCTGCCTGGCCGTCACGATCCCGCTGGCGGCCGTGGTCGGCGGCCACGGTAACCCGGTGGTCGTGTACCTGCACCTGCTGCGGGCGGACGCCAGGTACCTGATCCGGCTGGGCTGCCTGGCCAGCGCGGGCTACCTCGCCTGGCGGGTGCGGCGCGGCCCGCGGCTGCGGATCCCGCCGTGGCAGAAGCACCGTTCGGGACCCGTCTGAGGTGCCGGCTCCGCGGCGGGTACCGATAACCTGAGAGGGCGCACGCCTGCGCGCCCCGCCCGTTTCTAGCTCGCGTGAGGTTGTCCGTGCCCACTGGCAAGGTCAAGTGGTATGACGCCGACAAGGGGTTCGGCTTCCTGACCCGCGATGATGGCGGTGAGGTGTTCGTCCACCTGTCGGCGCTGCCAGCGGGCACCGTGCTGCGATCCGGCCAGCGGGTGGAGTTCGGCATCGCCGAGGGCCGGCGCGGGTCGCAGGCACTGCAGGTGCGCCTGCTCGACCCGCCCGCCACGGTGGCCAAGGGCACCCGCAAGAGCCCCGATGAGATGGTCGTGATCGTGGAGGACCTCATCAAGCTGCTGGACGGGCTGTCGGCCTCCTACCGTCGCGGCAGGCACCCGGACAACCGGGACGCCGGGAAGATCGCGCAGGTGCTGCGGGCGGTCGCCGACGACCTCGAGGCCTGACCGGCGCGGCGGGGCCTGCGCGTGCCCGCTTGACACGCCCTACGGGCTACCGGGTGCCGCTGGACCTGACCCCCTACGGGGCTACCGGGTGCCGCTGGGCCTGCTGGGTGATCACCACCCGGTGCCGCCGCTGGGCCAGCAGCACCACCAGCGAGGCGAAGAGCCCGGCCGCCGCCACCGACAGGCCCGCCACCCCGCTGTTGGTGAGCGACAAGGCCAGTCCGGCCAGGCCGCCGACCACCCAGGAGAGCTGGTGCACGGTCTCTGACGCGGCGAACGCCGACGACCGGATCTCCTCGCCGATCTCGTCCTGCACCGTGGAGTCGAGCGCCAGCTTGCCGAGCACCTGGCCGAACGCGGCCATCAGCGCCACCACCAGCGCGGCCCACAGCCCGAAGAGCACCGCGCACACGATCGTGACCACCATCGCCAGCGCGAGCATCCCGAACAGGATCAGGTAGTGCCGGCGGGCGCGCAGGCCCGCCCCGAGCAGGCTGCCGAGGAAACCGCCGGCGCCGGCCGCGATGATCATCCCGGCCAGCGCGACCTTGTCGCTGGTGCCGGGGAAATGCACGGTGCGCAGCAGGAACGCCAGGAAGAACACCATGAAGCCGGAGAAGGCGCGCAGCGCCGCGTTCGCCCGCATCGCCTCGCCGACCACCGGCCCGACCAGCCGCAGGGTCCGCCACCGGCCCCGGTTCGGTCCCCGGCCGCCGTCGGCCTGCCCCGGCGCGGCGAGCGGCACGGTGGGGGCCTGGGCACCCGGGTCCGGCCGGCCGGGCCCCGCCGGCCCGGGCTGCCGGGGCAACGGGACGTCCACGCGCTCCGGCACCGTGAAGCTGAGCGCCATGGCCGCCAGGTAGACCACGGTGCCGGCCCGGAGCACCCAGGCGGCGCCGCCGGTACCCCCGCCCGCAATCACGTCCACGCCGCCGGCCAGCGCCACGCCCAGGGTGGAGGCCACCAGCGCGGCCAGGCCGGTCCGGGCGTTCGCGGCCACCAGGGTGATCTGCCTGGGCAGCAGCCGGGGCGCGATGGAGCTCCGGGTCACTCCGAACGCCTTCTGCAGCACGAGCACGCCGAATGCCGCCGGCAGCAGGGTGACCTCGTCGTGGTGCAGCACCGCCCCGGCCATTCCCCAGCAGAGCAGCCCCCGGGCGAGCAGGGTGCCGGCCAGGATGTACCGGCGGCCCTGCTGGACCCGGTCCAGCAGCGGCCCGATCAGCGGGGCCAGCAAGGCGAACGGCGCCATCGTCACCACCAGCGCCAGCGCGACCTGGCTGCGGGCCTGGTTGACCGAGGCGTTGAAGAACAGCGTGCCGGCCAGCGCCACCGCGACGAACGCGTCCCCGGCGCTGCTGGCGGCGGTCAGCTCGATGAGATTGGACAGCCCGGTGCGCCCGGCCCCGGAAGCGCCGGTGACCCGGTGGACCAGGCGGCTGGTGCCGCGCGCGGCGGATGCCCCGGCCCTGGCCCCCGACTGAGTGGCCGAGGCGACCGTCCGTGCCGTCCGCTGCGCCCGGAGCCGGGCACCGGAGACTCCCATAGTCTTAGTATTCTGCCGCTGTAGGGCTACTACGACCCGGCAAGCCGGGCCCGGCGCAGATTCCCGGGTCCGCTGGCGCGAGCAGGCGCCTGGATGGGGGACAATTACTCAACGTGAGCCCGCTTCGCACGCGTCCCAGGGAGCCGGATCAGGCCTGCGCCGAGGCCGAGGATCTGGCTCGCGACGCCGCCGCCGAGATCGCCGGCCCCGGCCGGGTCGGGGACCACCTGACCGCCGAGCCGGAGGCCGACCGCGTGGTCACGCACATGTTCAGCTGCCTCGACCCGGCTTACCGGGACTGGCGATGGGCGGTCACGGTGGCCCGGGCGTCCAGGTCCAAGACGGTAACGGTCAGCGAGAGCGTGCTGCTGCCAGGCCCGGATGCGGTGCTGGCGCCGCCGTGGGTCCCGTGGCGGGAACGGCTGCGCCCGGGCGACCTGGGTGTCGGCGACATCCTGCCGGCTCCGGCGGACGACGAGCGGCTGGCGCCGGTGGCCGTCCTGGAAGGCGAGGATGGCCTGCCGGACTGGCAGGAAGCCAGCTGGACGGCCGCGGACGTGACCGCACCCGGCCCGGTCCGCCCGGTCAGCTTCGGCCAGGCGGGCGCGGAGGAGCCGGCCGGGGAAGAGCCGGCTGCCGGGCAGGAGCCGGCTGCCGGGCAGGAGCCGGCCACTGGGCAGGAGTCCGCCGCTGGGCAGGAGTCCGCCGCTGGGCAGGAACCGCCGGCTGAGGCCGCGCCCCCGGCCGGGGCCGGGAAGCCCGGTGCCGCCCTGACCGGCCCCGGCAGGCAGGGCCGCCGCCGGGCAGGCGGCGCGCGGGAGACGGTGCCCCGGCGGTCCAGGGTGCTGTCGGCGATCGGCCGGGACGAAGCCGCCTTCCGCTGGTACGCCAGCGAGCACGGGCCCGACAGCCCGCTGGCCCGGGCCGCCCCGGCGCCCTGCAGCAGCTGCGGGTTCTTCCTCCGGCTGGCGGGACCGCTGGGCCGGGTGTTCGGGGCGTGCGCGAACGAGTTTGCGCCGGATGACGGCCGGGTGGTGTCGGCCGACCATGGCTGCGGCGCTCATTCCGAGACGCTGCTCCCGCCCGGGATCGAGCCGCCGGTGTCGCCGGTCATCGACGAACTCGGGTACGACCTGGTTGACGTCCCTGGCGTCTCGGTGGAGGAGACCGTGTTCGAGCCGATCGAGCACGGCTGACGCGAGGACGCGCGGCCCCCGGGACACGCCCTACCCCTTGCCCGCCGCCGCCCGGCGGCGGGCGGCCCGCTCCCTGGCCCGCTTCATCCGCGGGACGTACCAGAGCCCGAACAGGCCCATGACCACTCCGGCCACGCAGGTCCAGACCCACCACCGGTCGGCCTGCGGGAGCTGGTCCCGCAGCACCAGCACCACCACCAGAGCCGCCGCCCAGCCGATGGTGATGAGGCCGGTGACGAGCTCGTCGTTGGCCTCCAGCGGTGGCGGGGCCGGCCGCCGGTCAGCGGGCATGGCAGCCACGCTACCCGGTCCGCGATCCCGCCCTTGCCGGCCAGTTTGACGGAACATCACCGGGTGGCTTACTGTTAGCAAAAGTAATGAGCGAAGCTAACGGTTATGACAATCACCCCGCCCAGTCCCGCGTCGATGAACAGGTCCGACGCGGGCCTGGCCACGTCCCTGCGGATCTCGGTAAGCCGCCTCGCGCGGCGGCTGCGGCAGCAGCGGTCAGATCCCGGGCCAGGCGAGCCCGTGCTCTCGGATACTCAGTTCGCGGCGCTGGCCACGCTGGAGCGGCACGGCCGGATGACGCCCGGGGAACTGGCGGAGCACGAGAAGGTGCAGCCGCCCTCCATGACCCGGGTCATCGCCGCGCTGACCGAGTGGGGACTGGTGACGCGGGCGCCGCATGCCACCGACCGGCGGCAGGTGATGCTCGCCGTCACGTTGGAGGGGCGGGAACGGGTGAACCGCTCCCGGCGGCGGCGGGAGGCGTGGCTGGCGAAGCGGCTGCGCGAGCTCACCCCGGCCGAGCGGGCGATCCTCCGCTCGGCAGCCCCGATCCTGGAGAAGCTGAGCCAGTC
>DASQSC010000614.1:0-2131 GCA_035642555.1 Streptosporangiaceae bacterium
TCAGCGTCCGGGGCGAACGCCTCCAGCAGCGGCGACACGATCACCTGGACCAGCCCGCCGGACATCAGCCCCGGCGCCAGCCTGCAGGTGAGTTTCGACGGCTACGGCAGCTCCAGCAGCCCCGCGAGCTGCACCTTCGACGGCTTCAGCTGCTGAGCCGTGCCGGTGCCCCGCGGCACGCTTCAGCCGAAGGCGCCAGCGTGGCGGCTGGCCCAGGCCTCGAACGTGCCCGGCGCGCTCCCGGTCAGGTCGCCGACGGTGCCGAGGACCTGCGACTCGTCGAGCGCGCCGTCGACGTAGAAGCTGAAGAACGCGTCCACGTACGCCGCTGGCATGCTCGCGGTCATCTCGGCCCTGGCCTCGTCGTCCGGCTGGGGCTCGAACCGCAGCCGGCGCCCGAGTACCTCCGCCAGGATCCGCACCCGGTCGGCGGGCAGGAGCGGCTGTGGGCCGGACAGCCGGTACGCCTGGCCCTCGTGGCCGGAGGCCAGCAGCGCGGCGGCCGCGGCCGCGGCGATGTCATGCGGGTCGATGACGGCCACCGGGACGCCGGCGAACGGCGCCCGGATGGCGTCGCCGGCCTGTAGCTGCGGTGCCCAGCGCAGGGCGTTGGACATGAACTCGTAGGGCCGGAGCAACGTCCAGGCCAGCCCCGACCGGCGGACCGCATCCTCAGAGGTGATCATGTACTCGGAGATCGGGTTGGCTGGCCCGGTCGCGACCGCCGCTCCGCCCGACAGCAGCACCACCCGCTCAACTCCGGCCCGGCCGGCCGCCGCCAGCAGGCCCGGCATATCCGCGTAACCGGACAGCAAGAACAGGCCGTGGGCATCCGCCAGCGCCGGGGCCAGGCTGGCCGGCTGGTTGAGGTCACCGGTGACGGCTTCCGCGCCCGCGGGCACGGCCCGGTCCTGGTCCCGGACGAGCGCCCGTACCGGCTCGCCCGCGCCTAAGAGGGCGCGCACGAGCTCCTGGCCGACGTTCCCGGCCGCGCCAGTCACCAAGATCATCCAGCCGCCCCTTCCCGGTCGCCATGGGCTGCCGGAGCGACATTACCTCGCCCGGCGGAGGCCGGCCCGGGCCCGCGCCGGCGCCGGGCCCGGGCCGGGCCCGGTGTAACCGGATGAGCCCTGGGTAGCCCCGGCCTGGCAGATTCTGGCCTGAACCCAGGAGGAGGGTCATGCCCCGGTTTGGTTTCTCCCTGGCCAGCGAGCGGCACTCGCCCGCCGGGCAGGCGGACCGCGAGCTGGCGGCGGACCTGGCCCGGCGGGTCGACGGCGAAGTCAGGTTCGATGCCGGCAGCCGGGGTGCCTACGCGCACGACGGGTCGAACTACCGGCAGGTCCCGATCGGGGTGGTGGTGCCGAGGAGCGTGGACGCCGCCGCCGAGGCGGCCACCGTCTGCCGCGAGCATGACGTGCCGCTGCTGTCCCGGGGCGGCGGGACCAGCCTGGCCGGCCAGTGCTGCAACGAGGCGGTGGTGATCGACTGGACCAAGTACTGTCACCGGGTGCTCGAGATCGACCCGGCCGGCCGGAGCGCCCTGGTCGAGCCGGGCGCGGTCCTCGACGAGGTCAACCAGGCCGCCGCTGCGCACGGGCTGATGGTAGGGCCCAAGCCGTCCACCCACGTCAGCTGCACGATCGGCGGGATGATCGGCAACAACTCGTGCGGCTCCACGGCCCAGGCCTACGGGAAGATGGCCGACTCGGTGCGCCGCCTCGAGGTGCTGTGCTACGACGGGCTCCGGACCTGGACCGGGCCGGTCAGCGACGAGGAGTATCAGGACGTCCTGGCTCGCGGCGGCCGCCTGGCCGAGGTCTACCGGCGGCTGCGGGAGATCCGCGACGCGCACCTGGCGGCGATCCGCACCGGGTACCCGGACATCCCCCGCCGGGTCTCCGGCTACAACCTCGACTACCTGCTGCCGGAGAAAGGCTTCCACCTGGCGCGGGCACTGACCGGCAGCGAGGGCACGCTGGTCACCGTGCTGCGGGCGGAACTGGGCCTGGTGGAGGTGCCGCGCTGCCGGTCGCTGGTGGTGCTCGGCTTCCCGGACATCGCCACCGCCGCGGACCTGGTGCCGCTGGTCACCGAGCATGACCCGCTGGCCGTAGAAGGCCTGGACGAC
>DASQSC010000615.1:0-5383 GCA_035642555.1 Streptosporangiaceae bacterium
GTCAGCCGCCCGCCGGCCGCGCGCCCGCGGCGCCGAGGATCACCACGTCGCTGGTGCTGGCGGCGGTGGCCATCAAGGCGATCAAGGACCTGTTCTCACCGCCCCGCCGCCGGTGACCTTCGGCCCTGTCACCTGCGGTAGCCGCCTCGCACGCTGGTAATGGAGGTGCATGGCATTGCGGAGACGTCATGGCTGACCGCCCGCGCCGGGCCGAGGTGCGGAGCTTCCCCGCCAACCGGCGGCTGGTCATCGCGGCCATGCGGGCCGGCCGGCGGCGCGTCCCGATGTACGGTCTGGTTGAGCTGGACGTGACCAAGGCGAACCGGCTCCTCGCCGGCTGCCGGCCGCGGGCGACGCTGACCGCCTTCATCATCGCCAGCGTTGCCAGGGCCGCCGCCGCCCACCCGGACGTGCACGCCTACCGCAACTGGCGCGGGCAGCTGGTGAGCCACCACCATGTCGATGTCGGCACCATGGTCGAAGTCCCGACCCGGCAGGGCCTGTTCGCGGTTCCCTGCACCCTCCGCGACGCCGACATCCGCAGCGTGCCCGACCTCACCGCTGAGCTGCACCGCCTCAAGCACCAGCCGTCGGCCATCGGCAGCGCCAGGTGGGCTGAGCGGGCCGGGCCGGTTGTCACCCGGATCCCGGGCGCGGTGCGCGGGATGTATGCCGTGCTGGCGAGATCGGTAACGGCACGGCAGCGGATTGGCACGGTCGCCGTGACGGCCGTCGGCATGTTCGCCGGCGGCGGCGGGTTCGGGCTGACCCCGCTGACCCTGATGTCACTGGAGGTGGTCGTCGGCGGCATGTCCCAGCGTCCCCGGGTCGTCGACGGCCAGATCCAGGTCCGCGACGTGCTGGACCTCACGCTGATCATCGACCACAACGTGGTGGATGGCGCACCGGCTGCCCGCTTCGGAGCCGACCTGCGAACCCTCGTTGAGAGCGCCGCCGTGCTCGCAACAGGTGAGGCACCGGCGCCGGGTTAGCCAGGGGGCGCGGGCCTATTCTCCGGCCGGCTGGGGGGACTCCGGGTAGAAGGCGTCGTGGATGCGCTGCTCGTCGGCGGGGCTGGTGACGACCAGGACCCGGTCGCCGACGCGGAGCGGGGGTGCCTGGCCCGCCGGGACAGGCTTGCCGTCGCGTACGACGGCGGTGACCATGGCGCCGCTGGGCAGGTCCAGGCCTGCCACGGTCTTGCCGATGACGCTGGCAGCCGCGGTGACGTTGGTCTCGACGAGGGCCAGGCCTGGTGCCAGTTCGGCGAGCCGGATGGTCTGGGCTGAGCCGGTGGCCTCTTCGATCAGGGTGACGAGGGCGGAGGCTGCGGAGATGGCGGCGTCGACGCACCAGGCGGCGCCGAACAGCCATCGGTTGGCGTCGTCGCGGACGGTGGCGACGATCCGGGGGATGTCGAAGTGGCGGCGGGCGAGCAGGGAGATGATGAGGTTCTCCTCGTCGAGCCCGGTGCAGGCGACGAGCACGCCGGCCCGGAGCGCGCCCGCCGCCTCCAGCCGCTGCGGGGAGCACGCGTCACCGGTAATAACCTGCAGGCCGCCGGCAGCCAGCTGCCGGGCCCGGCCGGGATCTGCCTCGACAACCGCGACCGTGTTGCCCGCGCCGTGCAGGGCCTGGGCGACCCGCCGCCCGATGGTTCCGCCCCCGGCCACGATGATGTGCATTGCTATCCCCACCTGCCCCCGAGGAAGTCGTGCAGCCGCTGCAGGGAACCCGAGGCGACGACGAAGCTGGCCCGGTCCCCCTTGCGCAGGGTGGTGCCCGGCCCGGGGATGGCCGAGCGCCCGCCGCGCGTGATCTCCACCAGGCTGATCTCGCCCTCGACGGCGAACTCTGTCACGGGCCGGCCCGCCAGGTAGTCGGGCACCGGGGCGCGGACGAGCAGGGTTTCCCCGTTGCCGAAGGTGTATTCGGGCTCAAGCGGCCGGTGGCGCAGCATCCGGTGCACCCTGTCCACGGTCATCCGCACCGAGGTGACCAGGTCGAGCCCGAGCACCGCGGCGGCAGCGGCGTGATCAACGCCGGTCAGCCGGCCGGTCACGTGGGGAACCCGGAACTCGTCGCGGGCAACCCGGGCGATGACGATGTTGAGCGCGTCGCTGGCGGTGAGCGCCACCAGCGCGTCGGCCCGCTCGATCCCGGCCGCCTCCAGCACCGGGCGCCGCAGGCCGCTGCCGGCCACGAACTCGCCGCTGTAACCTGCGGGCAGCCGCGCCTGCGCGGCGGGGTCGCGGTCAATCGCGCACACGGTGTCGCCTTCGGCGTCGAGCCGGGCGGCGAGCGCGGTACCCGCACGGCCGCAGCCTACGATCACGACATGCATCACCGCTCCTTCCCTGCCGCGTCAGCCGGGCGGCCGGCGCGACGGTGCCAGGCCTTCCGGGTCTCGTCGGCGGCCAGCAGCAGCGCACCGAAGCCCGCCAGCAACAGCCAGTCCGTGGCCCGCAGCGGGGCGGTGTGGAAGACCGCCTGGAGGGCAGGCAGGTAACTGATCGCGGCCATCATTCCGAGCCCGAGGACGCCAGCGGCGATCAGCGGCCGGTTTGACAGCAGGCCCGCCCGGAACACGCTCTCCCGGCTGGTCCGCACGGTGAAACTGTTGAAGAACTGGCTCACCACGATGCCGGCCTGGGTCATGGTGAGCGCTTCCCGGTAGACCGGGTTAGCCGCGGTGAACTCACTGTAGGGCAGGCCGGCCGTGTGGATGCGCCAGAAGAAGGCGAACACCACGCCGATGGACTGGATGGTGCCCAGGAACAGGAACCGGCGGACCACCGCCCACGAGAACAGGTGCTCGGCGGGCGGCCGCGGCGGGCGGTCCATCGTGCCCGGCTCGGGCCGGTCGGCGCCCAGCGCCAGCGCGGGCAGCACGTCCGAGCCCAGGTCGATGGCCAGGACCTGCAAGGCGGTCAGCGGCACCAGCGGGAACCCGACGAAGGTCGCGGCCAGGATCGGCGCCAGCTCGGCCAGGTTGTGGCTGAACAGGTACACCAGGAACCGGCGGATGTTCTCGTAGACCGCCCGGCCCAGCTCCACGGCGGCGGCGATGGAGGCGAACGAGTCATCGAGCAGCACCATGACCGACGCGGCGCGCGCCACGTCGGTACCGCCCCGGCCCATCGCCACCCCGACGCTGGCCCGCTTGAGCGCCGGGGCGTCGTTCGCGCCATCGCCGGTGACCGCCACGATCTCCCCCAGCTGCTGCAGCGCGGCGACCACCCGGAGCTTGTGCTCCGGGCGGACCCGGGCGAAGATCACCTGACCGCGCCCGGCGACCAGCCCGCCCAGCGCCTCGTCGGCCATCGCGTCCAGGTCGGCACCGGTGACCACCCTGGCCGGGCCGCCGGTGATGATGCCGACCCGGCGGGCGATGGCCTCGGCGGTGAGCCCGTAGTCGCCGGTCACCATGTAGATGGCGATCCCGGCGCGGCGGCAGGCGGCGACGGCGGCGGTGACTTCCGGCCGGGGCGGGTCGCTCACCGCCACCAGGCCCAGGAACGTCAGCCCGTGCTCGGCCTCGTCCTGGGTCACCCGCGCGCTGCCGACCGTCTTGCTGGCCGCCGCGAGCACCCGCAGGCCCTGGCCAGCCATGGCATCGTTGGCGGCGGTGATCTCCTGGCGCAGCCGGCCGGCCAGTGACAGCACCTGGCCGTCCCAGCAGGCATGGGTGCAGCGGTCCAGCACCGCCTGCGGCGAGCCCTTCGTATACGCGCAGTAACCATCCCCGCCCCGGTGGATGGTGGTCATCAGCTTGCGGCCGGGGTCGAACGGGAACACCCCGGCCCGCGGGGTGCGGGCGGCCTCGGCGGCCAGGTCGATGCCCGCCTTGGCCGCGGCGACCAGGATCGCCCCCTCGGTGGTGTCCCCGAGTACCCCCCAGCTGCCGCCGTTTCCTCCCTCACTGCCCCCGGAAGGCGCGACCAGGCGTGCGTCGCAGCACAATGCCGCGACCCGGAGCATCCCGGCAACCGGCTCCGGGTCCGCCACCGTCCCGTCCGGCGCGTAGCCGGTCCCGGTGACCGCGTGGGTCCGGCCGGATGCCCATGCCTGCTGCACGGTCATCTCGGCCTTGGTGAGCGTGCCGGTCTTGTCGGTGCAGATCACCGTGGTGGAGCCGAGCGCTTCCACCGCGGCGAGCCGCTTGATCAGCGCGTGGCGGCGGGCCATCCGCCGCACCCCGATCGCCAGCGAGACCGACAGCGTGGCGGGCAGGCCCTCGGGCACCAGGGCGACCATGACTCCCAGCGCGAACACGAACGCCAGCGCCACCGTGCTACCCGCCAGCACCCGCAGGCCGAACAAGAGCGCTCCGGCGGCGATCGCCACGGCCGCGACCAGGCGTGCCATACCCGTCACCTGGCGCTGCAGCGGGCTCGGCTCGGCCGGCACCCCGGCGGTGAGCCGGTAGATGCGGCCGAACTCGGTGCCGAGCCCGGTCGCGAACACGACCGCCTTCCCGGTCCCGGCCGTCACCGTTGTTCCCATGAACACGCAGTTGCGGGCCTCCACCGGGGCGGTCCCGGGCCGGCCCGGCTCGCTGGACCGGCCCACCGGCTGGCTCTCCCCGGTCAGCGCGGCCAGCTCGATCGACAGCCCGTGCGCCTCGACCACCCTGGCGTCCGCTGACACCGCATCGCCGGCCTCCAGCGCGACCACGTCCCCGGCCACCAGATCCTCGGCACCGATCTCGGCCAGCTGGCCATCCCGGACCACCCGGGCCCGGTGCGGCACCATCGCCTGCAGCGCCTCGGCCGTGCGCTCGGCCGCGTGCTCCTGGGCGAAGCCGATCAGCGCGTTCAGCACGACGACCCCGAGGATGCCGAACGCCAGCACCAGCGTGGCGGAATCACGCGGGGACGACAGGCCGTAGATGAGGAATGTCAGCCCGGCCGCGGCCAGCAGCACCACCGCGAACATGTTGGTGAACTGGGCTGCGAGCTCGGCTGCCACCGGCCGGCCCGGCGGCCGCGGCAGCACGTTGGGCCCGGCCGAGGCAAGCCGCCGCGCCGCCTCCTGACCGCTCAGCCCTCGCCGCGAGCTTCCCAGCCCCGCCAGCACGGCAGGCACGCCCAGGCCCACGACCTCCCCCGCTGGCGCCGTCTCCGGGCCGGGCTGGCCAGCGCGGCCGGCGGATGGCGGGGTCACTGCCGGCCGACTCACCAACGCAACACCTCCGCACCGGTTCATTCCCCGCCCGCCGGCCTACGTGAAGATGTTCTGCCCGCCGGCCTACGTGAAGATGATCTGCCCGCCGGCTGCCATGGCGTAGAACTCGCCGACCGTGATGATGTCCTTGACCTGGTCGATGAGGTCGGCCCTGGTCAGGCCGAACAGGTCGCAGCTGGCCTGGCACCCGTACAGG
>DASQSC010000616.1:0-4983 GCA_035642555.1 Streptosporangiaceae bacterium
GGCCCCGGACGCCGCGGCCTGGCACACGCCACGCTGTACAGCTCGCTGGAGCCGTGCCGGGTGCGTGCCTCCCGCCCTCGCCCGTGCGCGGAGCTCATCATCGAGGCCGGCCTGCGGCGGGTGGTCATCGCCTGGCTGGAGCCGCCGGTGCTCGCCCCCGGCGGCGGCGCGGCCCTGCTCCGGGAGGCGGGCGTGACCGTGGCCGAGGTCCCCGAGCTTGCGGCCGAGGCCCGTGCCGTGAACGCTGCCCTGCTTGACCGGCGGCCTTAAGGCCAGGCAAGGCTGGCAGTTACCCGGCGGGCCCGCACCGGGCCTTCGCGTCCATCCGGCGGCAGGCGATTCAGCGTGCCAGGCCGGCCAGCTTGGGGTCTTCGAGTGCGGCGCCGTACCGGATGGCGACGAGGTGGCCGATCGCCGGGTTGTCGCCCAGCGGCGGGGCGCACCTCATGCCGGCCTGCCCGGAGAGGGATTCCAGCGTGCCGGGGGGGACCTCGGTGCCGATCAGGCAGGGTGACAGGGCCATGTTGGTCACCCCGGCCCCCTGCAATTGGGCGGCGGCGTCCCGGATGGTCGCCGGGTAGTCGAGCGAGGCGGCCGCGACCGGGAGCGCCAGCCGGGATGCCAGCAGGACCGCCACCACCCCGGCCGCCTGCAGCGCTTCCTCGCCGCCGACGGCGAGCACGATGACGCCGCCGGCCTCGCTGGTAATGCTGATCCGCCCGGCCCGGGCAGCCCGGGCCAGGCCCGCCTGGGCCAGCCGGGCGTGCAGCACCTCGGCCAGCAGCGGGTGCGGCCCCAGCGGGCCGGTGACGATGACGCTGGCGCCGGACCCCTCGGCGGCGTCCGCGATCGCGGCGCTGACCTCCGGGTGGGCACTGGCCAGCACCGGCACTACCACGCCGGCCGGGAGGCTGTCGTCGCCCTGGTCGGGCAGCTCGGCCAGCACGGAGGCGAGGCTCAGCTCCGCCCCGTGCAGGAACCCGACCCGGACGTCCACGCCCGGGCAAGCGGCCCCGGCGGCGTCCGCGATCCCGCTCGCCACCTCGTGGCCCGCGCTGGCGGGCCCGGGCATGGCGAGCACCAGGACCGGCGCGGTAGGCGGCACGGAGAGCTGGTACGGGCTGGAGTGCCGTCCTCTGCGCCGGGAACGGGAGGTCCGGGTGGGGAGGGCCGGCCTCGCCATGCTGTCAGCGCCCATAGCAGCGCATGCTAACGGGACGAGCGGGATTCGGGCGGACAATCAGTGTGAGACTCACCATTCCGACTGCTTCCAGCTACGGGTCAGTAACAGGCCACGGGTCAGCATCGTAGGTGCACAGAGGATCAGTATCTTAAGCGGTCACGACCGCCTTCGTGGGGAATCTCCCAGACCTTGCGTGTGTCGCGGCGCGCGCACCTGGTCAGAAAAGCGTGTCCTCCGGCTCCACGCCCCGCATGGCGTCGTAGTCCAGGACCACGCACCGGATCCCGCGGTCCTCCGCCAGTGTCCGGGCCTGCGGCCTGATCGACTGCGCGGCCAGCACGCCGCTGACCGGGGCCAGCAGCGGATCACGGTTCAGCAGTTCCAGGTAGCGGGTCAGCTGCTCGACGGCGTCGACTCCCGCGACGCGCTTGACCTCCACCGCGAGATGAGACCCCCGGCGTGAACCGTCCCCGTCACCGCGACCGTCCCCGTCGGTGCGACCGTTCCCGTCGGTACGACCGCCCCCGTCCACGGTGACCGTCACCGGGCCGGAGTCCCGGCACATCAGGTCGACCGGGCCGATCGCGGTCGGGTACTCGCGCCGTACCAGCCGCCAGCCCTCACCGAGGATCGCCACCTGGGAGGCGAGGAGCTGCTGCAAGTGCGCCTCCACGCCGTCCTTCACCAGGCCCGGGTCGATCCCCAGCTCGTGGCTGGAGTCATGCAGGATCTCCTCGATCGTGATCCGCAGTTCCTCGCCCGCCTTGCCGATCACCCGCCACAGGCCCGGCGACTCCGCCAGCCGGCAGGGCGGCGACATCCAGTTGAGGGGCTTGTAGGAGCCGCCGTCGCTGTGCACGAGCACCGACCCGTCGGCCTTGACGATCAGCAGCCGGGTGGCGAGCGGCAGGTGCGCGGTGAGCCGCCCGGCATAGTCCACGCTGCACCGGGCAATGACGAGCCGCACGGGCCAACAATAGCGGGGCGCCGGCCCGGCCCGCGCTTAGACGACGAGGTGCTGGAAGAACGTGATGATGCCGGTGACCCAGCTGTGGACGGTGTTGCCGGCGGCGGACGGGTCGGACACGATCCAGACGATGATCACGACTGCCACGAGGATGGTGACAAACCGCTGCAATGCTCTCGCCTCCCCGGCTCCGACGGGCCACCGCCCCGCCACAGCCATGGTGCTGGGCATACCTCCGGCAATCGGGCGGTCCGATCACCTTATGCTTCCAACCTAATTGTTACCCAGCTTTGGGGAAGCGATAAAGAGCCGGTCTCGCCCGGCGGGTCCCCCGGGGCCCGGGAGAGTGTCCCCCGGGCCCCGGCAGGCACCGCTCAGGGCCGCGCGAGCTGGGTGAAGAACGCCGGGCCGGCAGGCGAGCCGACGCCGGTCTCGTCGTCGTAGCCAGCGGTGTCGTGCAGGGTCGAGCTCTGCACATCCATGGTCTGCAGCCGGAACAGCAGCCCCTGCGAGTTGTCGACGGAGTTCACGAACTCGGTGCGGACCTCTGACAGCGGCGACGTCGGCGCGACCAGGTCGTGCACGCCACTGCCGCCCAGCAGCCGGTAGTACAGCGGGTTGATGAACCCCAGCGGGTGGTGGCTGTACTGGTCGGCCACCGCTACCACGCCTGCCAGCAACGGCGAGGACAGGCTGGTCCCGCCGATCCGGTACTGATCCCAGTAGGTCCCGTCCGGGAACACCTGGGTCTCGCCGACCTCGAACCCCGTGTTGGGGTCGCCGGCCATCGCGATGTCGGGCACCGCCCGCATCGGCGCGGCGCCGTAGAACTGGGAAATGCTGGCCGGTACCTTGCCCGCCTGATAGAAGGGCTGGCCGAACAGCTGGCTGGTGCCACCGCCCCCGCCGGAACTGTAGGTCCCAGGCGGTGCGGGGGACCAGGCGCCGTTGGTCAGCACGGAGTAGTCGGTCTGCCAGCCCTCCTCGCCCAGCCACTGGCCGCGGCTGCCGATCTGGACGCTGGTGCCGCCGACGCCGGTGACGAACGGCAGGTCGGCCGGGAACTCAACGGTCTTGGCGGAGGGGTCGGTGCCGCCGCTGGTGTGGTCACCGCTGTCCCCGGAGGAGAAGTTCACGGTGATCCCGGTGAGCGCCGCCTCCATCGAGAACTGCTGGTAGAAGTCCACGTAGGCGGAGCCCAGCAGGTTGATGTCGTCGGTCCCGTCGGTCCACGAGTTGGTGATGACGTCAGCGACGTGGTTGTCGATGGCGCTCGCCCACGCGTTGTCCAGGCCGCTGGAGCAGTCAGAGGCCCCCACGTAGACGATCTTGGCGCCGGGGGCCATGGCGTGCACGGCCTCGACGTCCAGGGTCTCCTCGCCGTACCAGCCCTGCGCGCCGCACTCCTTGACCAGGTCGAAGCCGTTCTTCCTGGGAACGATCTGGGAGAACTGCCCGGGCGCGAACTGCGGCTGGTTGTGCACCTGGTTGTACTTCTGCGCGTCCTGCTCGATGGTGGGTGCCGCGTAGGCATCGGTGATCGCGATCGTGACGCCCTTGCCGGTGACGCCGGAGTTCAGCAGCTTGGTCTCGCCGTAGGCCGACTGGTACTGCTGCGGCACGTACCCGCACACGGCATACGGCTCGTGCGAGCCGTATGCGACCGGCTTGTCGGTGGCGACCTTCTGGCCGAAGTAGGACGAGCACGGCTGCACGCCGAAACGCGCGCCCGGCGGCGGCCCCGGCTCCCTGCCGGCCGGCTGCGCAGGCCCCGGCTTCGTCAAGAGGACGGCCAGGAGTGAGACCCGTTCGAGACGGGTAAACGGGCCTGCGCAATGCCCCGCCGCGATGCCATACAGTGACGCGCATGAGCCCCCGCCGAGCGCGCCGCCTGCCCGCCGGGGTGCCGCGCAGGCCCCGCGGTGGCGTGCCCGCCCGCACACATCCGGGCGCGACCAGCGAGAACGGGGGAGCGGAAGGCTCGCCGCTCCGGCTCGGGCCGGAGCGGATCGAGGCTTGGCCGGACGGGGAATGGGTGGTGCGCCCGGTGCCGGGGGCCGCCGCCGCCAAGGCGTACCGGTGCCCCGGCTGTGACCAGGAAATCCGGCCCGGAACGGCGCACGTCGTAGCCTGGCCAGCGGGCACGCCGGGGCTCGCCGGGCGGCGGCACTGGCACTCGGCGTGCTGGCAGCGGCGCCTGCAGCGGCACCGCCGGTGAGGGCCAGATGACAGAGATCAGGGCGAGCACGGTGCTGCCGGCGCGGCGCGAGCCGGTGACCCTGCCCACCGCGGACGGGCTGGCGCTGACCGGCGAGCTGGCGCGGCCGGCCGGGCGGGAGCCGGTGGCCACGCTGGTGTGCCTGCACCCGCTGCCCACCCACGGCGGGATGATGGACAGCCACCTGCTGCGCAAGGCGGCCAACCGGCTCCCCGCACTCGCCGGCCTGGCCGTGTTCCGGTTCAACACCCGTGGCACGGCATCCGAGCAGGGGCGCAGCGAGGGGGAGTACGGCGGCGGCGAAACCGAGGAGCAGGACGTGGCCGCCGCCGTCGCCTGGTGCGCCGCCGCGGGCCTGCCGGAGCTGTGGCTGGTGGGGTGGTCGTTCGGCTCCGAGCTGGCGCTCCGGTGGGGAAATCTGCCGGAGGTGACCGGCGCGATACTGATCTCCCCGCCGCTGCGCCGGGCCGGGGACGCCGATCTCGGCGCCTGGGCCGCCTCGGGCAAGCCGCTGCTGGCGCTGGTCCCCGAGCTCGACGACTACCTGCGGCCCGCCGAGGCCAGGGCCAGGTTCGCCCGGGTGCCCCAGGCAGAGGTGGTGGCCGGCGAGCGGAC
>DASQSC010000617.1:0-2137 GCA_035642555.1 Streptosporangiaceae bacterium
AGCAGCGGCGACACGATCACCTGGACCAGCCCGCCGGACATCAGCCCCGGCGCCAGCCTGCAGGTGAGTTTCGACGGCTACGGCAGCTCCAGCAGCCCCGCGAGCTGCACCTTCGACGGCTTCAGCTGCTGAGCCGTGCCCAGCGGCACTCCTCAGGCCAAGGCGCCGTGTAACCGGATGAGCCCTGGGTAGCCCCGGTCTCCAGATTCTGGCCTGAACCCAGGAGGAGGGTCATGCCACGGTTTGGTTACTTCCTGGCCAGCGAGGAGCACTCGCCCGCCGATCTGGTCCGGCAGGCCAGGCTCGCCGAGGAGGCGGGCTTCGAGGCCCTGTGGATCTCCGATCACTTCCACCCGTGGCTGGACGAGCAGGGAGAGAGCAGCCACGTCTGGTCGGTGATCGGGGCGCTGTCGCAGGCCACCTCGCTGCCCGTGACCACCGCGGTCAGCTGCCCGCTGATCCGCCAGCACCCCGCGCTCGTGGCGCAGGCGGCCGCGACCTCGTCGCTGCTCACCCGCGGCGGCTTCACGCTCGGCCTGGGCACCGGCGAGGCCCTGAACGAGCACATCCTCGGCGGCAACTGGCCGGGCGCCGAGCAGCGGCTGGAGATGCTGGAAGAAGCCGTCGAGGTGATCCGCGAACTGTTCACCGGCCGCCTGATCACTCACCGCGGCCGCCACTACACGGTCGAGACCGCCCGGCTGTACTCCCGTCCGGACCAGCCGCCCCCGGTATACCTGTCCGCCTTCGGCCAGAAGGCGATCCGGCTGGCCGCCCGGGTGGCCGACGGCTACATCTGCGTCCAGCCGAACGCCGACTTCGTGCGGCTGTACCGGGAATCCGGCGGCGGTGACCGGCCGGTGCAGGGCGGGCTCAAGGTGTGCTGGGGGCCGGACACCGGCCAGGCGCGCAAGACCATGCACCGGCTGTGGGCGTCGGACCACCTTCCCGGCGAGGCGGCGCAGCTGCTGCCGATGCCCAGGCAGTTCGGCCAGCTGGCGCAGCTCGTCACCGAGGACATGATCACGACGCCGTGCGGGCCGGTTCCCGGCGATCACCTGGCGGGCGTCCGGGCCTACCTCGACGCCGGCTTCGACGAGGTCTACATCGGCCAGGTCGGCCCGGATCAGGAGGGGTTCTTCGAGTTCTATTCCGGGCAGGTCCTGCCCCGGCTCCGGGAGGCGGCCGGATGACCTCCACTGCGGACCGGCGGGCAGCCAGCCGCCACGGCAGCGGGCAGGCGAACCGCGAGCTGGCGGCGGACCTGGCGCGGCGGGTCGACGGCGAAGTCAGGTTCGATGCCGGCAGCCGGGGTGCCTACGCGCACGACGGGTCGAACTACCGGCAGGTCCCGATCGGGGTGGTGGTGCCCAGGAGCGTGGACGCCGCCGCCGAGGCGGCCGCCGTCTGCCGCGAGCATGACGCGCCGCTGCTGTCCCGGGGCGGCGGGACCAGCCTGGCCGGCCAGTGCTGCAACGAGGCCGTGGTGATCGACTGGACCAAGTACTGCCACCGGGTGCTCGAGATCGACCCGGCCGGACGGAGCGCCCTGGTCGAGCCGGGCGCGGTCCTCGACGAGGTCAACCAGGCCGCCGCTGCGCACGGGCTGATGGTCGGGCCCAAGCCGTCCACCCACGTCAGCTGCACGATCGGCGGGATGATCGGCAACAACTCGTGCGGCTCCACGGCCCAGGCCTACGGGAAGATGGCCGACTCGGTGCGCCGGCTCGAGGTGCTGTGCTACGACGGGCTCCGGACCTGGACCGGGCCGGTCAGCGACGAGGAGTACCAGGACGTCCTGGCTCGCGGCGGCCGCCTGGCCGAGGTCTACCAGCGGCTGCGGGAGATCCGCGACACGCACCTGGCGGCGATCCGCACCGGGTACCCGGACATCCCGCGCCGGGTCTCCGGCTACAACCTCGACTACCTGCTGCCGGAGAAAGGCTTCCACCTGGCGCGGGCACTGACCGGCAGCGAAGGCACGCTGGTCACCGTACTGCGGGCGGAACTGGGCCTGGTGGAGGTGCCGCGCTGCCGGTCGCTGGTGGTGCTCGGCTTCCCGGACATCGCCACCGCCGCGGACCTGGTGCCGCTGGTCACCGAGCATGACCCGCTGGCCGTAGAAGGCCTGGACGAC
>DASQSC010000618.1:0-2756 GCA_035642555.1 Streptosporangiaceae bacterium
CGTGGTGGACTGCGACGACAAGCGGCGGGCCCGGATCAACATGATGGCCCACCTGCTGTCCACGATCCCCTACCACGACGTGCGGCTGCCGGACCTGACGGTGCCGCACCGGCCCGGCTCCCGCGGCTACGTCCGGATGCCGCGCGAGTCGCAGACCTTCGTGCCCGATCACGCCGCGACCCTGGACGGCCAGCGACACTGACGAGGCTGCGCCCAAGATCGGCTGACCCGTACCGCGCCAGATCTGCTCTAATTGGCCTGAACGAATCTTTTGCGGGGCCCGCAGGCAAGCATCGCGCCGGGGGGAAGGGGTCGCCGTGCCTGACGCCGGCAAGCAGACCAGCCTCCGTGACAGGTGGCGGGCGGGCATGCCGTCCCGGCTGCGCGGCGGGACCGGCTCGATCTGGGGCCTGGAGCACGCCCAGGACATCGTCTCGGTCACCGTCGGAGTGATCCTCATCGTGCTGGCCGCGATCCTCGTGGTATCGGGGATCGTCACCTTCATCGACACCGCCGTGCATACCGGGGTGACGCAGGCCGCCGTCAAGCTGGTCGACAGCATCCTGCTGGTGCTGATCCTGGTGGAGATCGTGCACACGGTGGTGCTCTCGCTACGTGCCCACCGGCTGGTGGCGCAGCCGTTCATCGTGATCGGCCTGATCGCCGTGATCCGGCGGATCCTGTTCCTGCTGAGCGTGCAGACCGCAATCCCCGTCGCTGAGTTGGCCCTGCTCATCGGCATGGTGGTGGCCTTCGTGGCCGGGCTCATCGCGGTCACCTACTTCGAGAAGCCGGCGAGCTGAACCAGCGGCCGGGCCGCGCCGTCCCAGCCGGACGGGCCCGGCATGCCCGGTGCGCCAGCCTTGCCCGCCACGCGGGCGGCGTGCGAACCTGCTGAGGTGCCCGCAACCCGCGTGACCGCACCGCCTGCCGCCCGGTTGCGCGGCGAGCCGGTCGCCCGCGCCGTCTTCGCTGGCCTGCCTGCCCGCTACGATCGCCTGGCCTACCTGCTCTCGTTCGGCCAGGACCGGCGGTGGCGGCGGGAGGTCGTCACCGCCGCGGCCGCCGCGTCGCCGCGGCTGGTGCTCGATGTCGCCACCGGCCCGGCCGGGGTGGCACTGGCCATCGCCGCCCGGACCGGCGCCGACGTGGCGGGGATCGACCTGAACGAGCCCATGCTGCGGGCCGGCCTGGCCCGCGTCCGGCGGCCGGGCCTGCCGGGACGGGTGCGGCTGGCGGCCGGCCGGGCCGACCAGCTCCCGTTCCCCGACGCCACGTTCGACGCCGTCACGTTCTCCTACCTGCTGCGGTACGTGGACGAGCCCGCCGCCACCATCGCCGAGCTGGCGCGCTGCCTGCGGCCCGGCGGCGTGCTGGCCAGCCTGGAGTTCTCCGTGCCGCCGCAACCGGGCTGGCGGGCCGCCTGGTGGTGCTACACCCGGCTGGCGCTGCCGGTGCTGGGGGGGCTGGCCGGGGGCCGGGCATGGTTCGATGTCGGCCGCTTCCTGGGCCCGAGCATCAGCGCCCACTACCGGCTTCACCCGCTCCCCGCTCACCTCGCGGCCTGGCGCGCTGCCGGCCTCACCGACGTCGGGTACCGGCTGATGAGCGTGGGCGGCGGACTGGTCATGTGGGGCCGCAAGGCGGCAGGGCCCGGGTCGTGAGCGACGCCCCGTCGCAGGCTTCGTCATCACAGCAGGCACCGGGCCGCCCAGCCACCGCGCGGACCGCGTTCTATGCCATGAACACCGGCACCGGCGGGCCGCGGGACTGGCTGACGCTGCTGCACCCGCCGTACACGCTCTGGCATCTGTCCTACGTGGTGATGGGCGCTGCCGTCATCCCGCACCTGGTGCTGTGGCGGCTGGGCGGCACCCTGCTGGCGTTCTTCCTGGCGGTCGGCATCGGCGCGCACGCGCTTGACGAGCTGCACAGCCACCCGCTGGCGACCGGCATCAGCAACCGGGTGCTGGCGATCACCGCCGCCGTCTCCATCGCCGCCGCCATGGCGGCGGGCCTGGCCTACGGCGGCTGGCGGATGCTCCCGTTCGTGCTGGCCGGCGGGCTCCTGGTGTGCGCGTACAACCTGGAGCTGTTCGGTGGCCGGCTGCACAACGACTGGTGGTTCGGCATCGCCTGGGGCGCCTTCCCGGCGCTGGTGGGCTCGTACGCGCAGCACTGGACGCTCCCGCCGGCCGCCTGGGCAGCGGCGCTCGCCGCGCTCTTCCTGTCAATGGGCCAGCGGGCGCTGAGCACGCCCGCCCGGATGATCCGCCGCCGGGTCGCCCGGATCTCGGTCCGGATCTCGTTCCTGGACGGAACCGAACGCCAGCTCGGCGGCGCCGACCTGCTGGCGCCCATCGAGCGGGCGCTGCGGTTCTTCGTCTGCGCCACGGCCGCCCTGGCGCTCGTGTTCCTGCTGGCGGCGCGGTGAGCCAGGCACGGTTTGACGTGGTGGTCGCCGGCGCGGGCCCGGCCGGCAGCGCGGCGGCGCTGGTGCTTGCCCGCGCCGGGGCCCGGGTCGCGCTGGCCGACAAGTCCGCCTTCCCGCGCGACAAGGCCTGCGGTGACCTGATCGGGCCGCGGGGCGTGCAGGCGCTCGCCGAGCTGGGGGCGGACGTGCCCGAGGCAGGCCGCGGCAGCGACCTGCTGGCCGTGGGACCGTCCGGCCGCCGGGTCCGGCTCCCGGCCTACCCCGGGCGCGATTACGCCGGGCACGGGATCATCTGCCCCCGGCTCCAGTTCGACGACGCCCT
>DASQSC010000619.1:0-4394 GCA_035642555.1 Streptosporangiaceae bacterium
CCCAGGCGGCCCCGGCGTTGCCGTTGGTCGACATGGCGATCCCGGTCACCCCGAGCTCGGCGGCGCGGGAAACGCCGACGGCGGCACCGCGGGCCTTGAAGGTCCCGGTGGGGACCAGGCTCTCGTCCTTCATCAGCAGCCGGGGCACGCCGAGTGCCCGGCCGAGCCCGGGCAGCGGCAGCAGCGGGGTCATGCCCTCGCCCAGGCTCACCACCTGCCCGGGGGCCGAGACCGGCAGCAGTTCGTGGTAGCGCCACAGGTCCGGCGGGCGCGCCGCGATCGCGGCGCGCCCGCCAGCGGCGGCCCGTTCGAGGTCGTACCGGGCCAGCAAGGGCGACCCGCACCGGCACAGGCCGTGCACCCCGCTGGCGTCGTGGCGGGCGCCGCACCGGGCGCACTCCAGGTGGGAAAGGGCTGAATACGAGCTCGGCACGGGAATCACGCTAGCGTGGCAGCAGCCCAGAGATCATCACAACCAGGGGGCCGGATGGACGAGAAGCGGGCGCGGGAACGGCTCACCGCCGAGCGCGCCGAGGTGGAAACCCTGCTGCGGGACACGGAGGCGGCCAGCGACCAGGACCGGGCGGGGAGCGGGGAGCCCGGCGACTTCGCCGACGCCGCCCAGCCGCTCACGTCGGAGGGCATCGACGACGCGGTCGCCGAGAGCCTGCAGGGACGGCTGGCCGCGATCGACCGTGCGCTCCGGCGGCTGGACGACGGCAGTTACGGGCGCTCGGTGCGCAGCGGCAAGCCGATCCCTGCTGCCCGGCTCGAGGCCGACCCGGCCGCGGAGCTCACGATCGAGGAGGCCAGGGAGGGCCGCTGAGCGGGCCGGCAGTCCCCCGCGATCGCCGTCACCACCTCGCAGGGCAGGTGCCGCGGATGCACCAGCAGCGCCCGGGCCACCAGGTGGATGCGCGGCCGCAGCGGTGTCAGCAGCCGCTCGCTGTAGCGCCAGGCGGCGATTTCGTCCGCGCCGGGCCGCGCCCGGATCGCCCGCCGGAAACGGCTGGCGTCCCCGCCGTCGCCGCGCCAGCCGGCCAGCCACCCGCGCAGCTCATCGTCGGTCCCTGGCATGCTCCAGTCCCGCAGCAGCTGTGCGAGCTGGCCGGCCGCGTCCACCACGAACGCCAGCTCGCCGCCCCCGGTAATGCCGTGCACGCGCCCCTCGCTGCGCGAGCCGTGCCGGATGCTCGCCGAGCTGAAGCGGGCTCCCACCGCCAGCGCGGCGACCGCGTGACCGGCCTCGTGCCAGGCGGCCGTCACGGCCGCCTGGCGGGCCGCCCGGTACCCGGGGAAGCAGCATTCGTAGCGCTGCCGGATCCAGGCCGGATGGGCGACCGACTCGTCGTCGTACCGGGCGTTCCGGCTCAGCTCCGCCCGGATCGCCGCCACCGCTGGCTGGCTGGCATTCATTCCGAACGGGATGTTACGCGCTCAGGCGAGGAAGTCAGCGAACTCCCGCAGCAGCGCGGACTTGGAACGGGCGCCGATCACCTGCTTGACGACCTCGCCGCCGGAGAAGAGGCTGATCGTCGGCACCTGCAAGATCTGGTAGGCCCGGGCGGTCCGCGGGTTCTCGTCGACGTTCAGCTTCACCACGTCGATCGTGTCCGGGTGCTCGGCCGCGATCGCGTCGAGCACCGGCCCGACCTGCCGGCAGGGCCCGCACCATTCGGCCCAGCAGTCGACGTTTACCGGCCTGGGACTGCGCAGGACATCGTTCTCGAAGGTCTCGTCAGTCACGATCTGTGCCGAGCTCACCAACTCGCCCCTTCCGTTCGAAATGATCGTTCCCGGGCGCCCGGGCGGCGTCACCGAGCTGCAGCGCCACGCAATCGTCGCGGTCACCCTGCTCGCACACCCGCACCAGCCGCCGCAGCCGGCACTGGAGCAGCGCGAGCTCGGCGATCTGCTCGCCGACCGCCGCCAGCTTGACCTCGGCGGCGCGAGAGATCTCGGCGGCGCTGCGGTCCTCCGCCGGGCCGAGCAGGTCGCGGATCTCGCCCAGCGTGAACCCCAGCTGCCGCGCCCGGCGGATGAAGGCCAGCCGCTGCCGGTCGGCCTCGGTGTACTCCCGGAACCCCGAGCCGCTCCGGTCCGGCCGCGCCAGCAGGCCCCGCCGCTGGTAGAACCGGACCGTCTCGACACCGACCCCTGCCCCGGCGGCGAACTTCCCGATTGTCAGCCCTGCCATGTCAGGCAAGTTAGCAGCCGTACCGCGGTACGGAGTCAACCCGCCGGGCCAGGTCATACTGGCTGGCGTGGCACACCGGCAGCGCGGCAGGACGGTCGTCCGGCAGCAGACCGGGGCGGGCGTGGCCGAGCTCGTCGCGGACCCGGACCGGCCCCGGGCCTGGACCCTGCTGGTCGACGGCATCCCGCAGTCGCACGTGGACCTCGATGACCCGCGGTACCTGGAGTTCGAGTACGTGCGGCGGATCGGGCACCTGATCGACCTGGCGGCGCCGGCCGGGCAGCCGCTGCGGGTGCTGCACCTGGGCGGCGGGGGCCTGACCCTGGCCCGGTACGTGGCAGCGACCCGGCCCGGGTCCAGCCAGCTGGTGGCCGAGGCCGACGCCGCGCTGGTGGAACTGGTCCGGCAGTGGCTGCCGCTCGGCCCGCGGGGCCGCCGGCCCGGCCGGGTCCGGATCCGGGCCGGCGACGCCCGTGCCACGGCGGAGCAGCTCCCGCCCGGTTCCTACGACGTGGTGATTGCGGACCTGTTCGCCGGCGGCCGCACCCCGGCCCACGTGACGTCGGCGGAGTTCACGGCCGCCGCGGCGCGGGTGCTCAGCCCGGCTGGCAGCTACGCCGCCAACATCGGCGACACCGCCCCGCTCGGGTATGCCCGCGCCCAGGTGGCGACGGTGCGCTCGGTGTTCCCGCACGCCTGCCTGATCGCCGACCCGGCCGTGCTGCGCGGCCGCCGGTTCGGCAACCTGGTGCTGGCCGCGGCGCGCCGGGGCCTGCCGGCCGCTGACCTCACCCGGCGGGCGGCCGCTGACCCGTTCCCTGGACGGCTGCTGCAGGGCGCCGAGCTCGACCGGTTCACAGCCGGCGCGAAGCCGGTCACCGACGCGCGGGCCCGGCCCTCGCTCGCCCCGCCGCCCGGCCTGTTCGCGGCCGGGCCAACACCACGAGGGCGGTCGTTCGAGGCCTAGTCGCTATGGACCGGCGCGGAACGCTAGCGTGCCGGTTGTGCGACCTGATCATCACAGTGCGGCGACGGGCAGGCACCTGCGACGGCTGCGGGCCCGCGAATTGCGCGACCGGCTCCGCGAAAGCCTGCTGTTCGTACCGGCGCTGATGCTGGTCGTGTCGGTGGCGGTGGCGTTCGGGCTGGCCCAGATCGACAAGGGACACCTGTCCACGCCGCTGCCGTGGACGTTCAGCTTCACGCCAGGCACGGCGAGCACCCTGCTCGGCACCATTGCGGGCGCCACCATCACCACGGCAGGAGTGGTGTTCTCCCTGCTGGTGGTGTCGCTCCAGCTGGCCAGCGGGCAGTTCTCGCCGCGGGTGCTGCGCGGCTTCTGGCGGGATCAGTTCGGCCAGGTCCTGATCGGGCTGCTGCTGTCCACGTTCGCGTTCTGCGTGCTGACGCTGGCCCGACTGGACCCGCACGCGCAGCGGGCGCCTTCCCTGACGGTGATGTTCGCCCTGTTCCTCGCCCTGGCTTCGGTGGTGTTCATCGTGGTGTACCTGAACCGGATCAGCCGCCAGCAGTACGTCGGGAACATCGTGGCCAGGGTTTCCGAGGAGACCCTGCGGCTGGTGGACGAACTGCCCTACGGACCGCACACCGGCATGCGGGTGGGCAAGCCGGTGCCGGTTCCCCGGCTGGCGGAGATGGGAGAGCCGCTGGTCGTCCGCTCCCACGGCAACGGCTGGGTGCAGCAGATCAGCCGCCGCGCGGTGATCGCAGCGGCGCCCGCTGGCGGCGTGATCCGGCTGGAGACCCGGGTCGGCGGGTACCTGGTGCGCGACACCCCGGTCGCGTCCATCTGGCCCCGCCCGGCCGGGCCGGCGGCCGCCGCCGCGCTGATCCGGGCGGCCGTCATCCTCGGACCCGCCCGGACCATGCAGCAGGACATCGACTTCGGCCTGCGCCAGCTGGCCGACATCGCGTTGCGCGCGCTGTCGCCGGCCGTCAATGACCCGACCACGGCGATCGAGGTGGTGCTGCGCATCGGCTCGATCATGCGCCCGCTGGTCCTGGCCGACCTGCCGGAACAGTCGGTACGCGACTCGGACGGGCGGGTCCTGCTCACCCCGTACGACCTCGACCACGGCGAGTACCTGGTACACGCCTTCGACCAGCTCCGGCTGTACGCAGCGGCGCACCCCCAGGTGCTGATGGCGATCGCGCGCACCCAGCGGATGCTCCGCGG
>DASQSC010000620.1:0-3526 GCA_035642555.1 Streptosporangiaceae bacterium
GCGAACGGGTGCGTGTTGCCCTGCAGCTGCAGCAGCTTGATGAGCCCTTCCCGGACGTCGGGGACCGCGTCGTACTCGCGGGCCTGCTGGTGGAAAGCGTCGTGGCTGAGCTCGGACATCCGCGACCCGCCCGCCAGCTTCATCAGCGCCCGGCGGCCGGCCGCGGGGTCCTGGCCGGCCAGCACCCCGGCCCTGTCACACGACAGTTCCGACTTGCGGTACCACTCCTCCAGCCCGGCGATGATCACCCGGAGCCCGATGTAGCCGATGGCGAACCACGCCATCCTGGCCGCCAGCCGGGTGAGATGGAACAGCATGGTCCGGTAGACCGCGTGCCCGGACAGCACGTGCCCGAGCTCGTGGCCGATCACGAACCGCATCTCCTCGCCGTCCATCAGGTCCACCATGCCGGTCGAGATCACGATGAACGGCTGGTCCGAGCCCAGCGCCATCGCGTTGGGGATCGGCATCTGGCTGATGAACAGTTCCGGCACCTCAGGCAGATCCAGGATCGCCGAGCCGTCCAGCAGCAGCTCGTGCAGGTGCGGGAACTGCTCGGTCGACGTCTTGACCGAGCTGGCCAGGAACAGCAGCCGCAGGCTGCGGTCGGAGAACAGGCTCGCGAGCCGCCGCAGCAGCACGTCAAAGCCGGTGAGCTTGCGCAGCGCCACCAGTGCCGACCGGTCGGCTGGGTGCTCGTAAGCCCGGGAGGAGATCCCGGGCAGGCGTACCCGGGCGCGATCCGGAACAGAGGTCATGTCCTGATGGTAGGGCATGCCCAAGGCCCTGCCGCGGCACGCGCAGCCGTGGCATTCTGCGCCTGTGAGCACCATGTACGAACCTGATGCCGAGGCGATGCCGGCGGACGAACGGACCGCGCTTCAGCTCGAACGGCTCCGCTCGCTGACCGGCCGCTTGCTCGCGGCCGGCGGGCTGACAGCCACCCGGCTGGCCGGTTCGGGCGTGCGGGACGGCCGGGATGTGACCGCCCTGACCGACCTGCCACGGCTGCCGATGACCACGAAAGACGACCTGTGGGGTGCCTACCCGTTCGGAATGAACGTCGTTCCGCTGTCGGAATGCGTCGCCGTGCACGGTTCCAGCGGTACCGGCGGGAGGCCCACGCTGGTTTCCTACACCCGCGCTGACCTGGCCCTCTGGGCGCGGATGTGCGCGCGGGCGCTGGCCGCGGCCGGGGCCGCGCCCGGCAGCATCGTGCACAACGCCTACGGCTACGGGCTGTTCACCGGCGGGCTGGGATTCCACCAGGGCGCGGTCGAGCTCGGGGCGACCGTGGTGCCCGCGTCCGGCGGGATGACGCAGCGGCAGGTCACGCTGATCCGGGAGCTGCGCCCGGACGTCCTCGCCTGCACGCCGTCGTACGCGATCCGGCTGGGGGAGGCGCTGGCGGACGCGGGACTGCGGCCGGGGGACGGGCTCGGGCTGCGGGCCGGGCTGTTCGGCGCGGAACCCTGGTCCGGCGAGTTCCGGGCCCGGATCGAGAGCCTGCTCGGCCTGCGGGCGCTCGACGTCTACGGGCTGTCGGAGGTGATCGGCCCGGGAGTGGCGTGCGAGTGCCTGGAAGCCGCGGACGGGCTGCACGTCAACGAGGATCACTTCCTGGCGGAGGCGGTTGACCCGGCCACCGGCGCGCCCGTTCCCGATGGCACCCCCGGTGAGCTGGTGTTCTCCAGCCTCACCCGGCAGGCGCTGCCGTTGCTGAGGTACCGGACCGGCGACATCGCCTCGCTGCGGCGGGAGGACTGCCCGTGCGGCCGGACGCTGGTGAAGATGAGCAAGATCACCGGCCGCAGGGACGACATGCTGGTGGTGCGGGGCGTGAACGTCTACCCCAGCGAGGTGGAGCGGGTGGTGCTGGCCGAGCCCGCGGTGAGCCCCGACTACCTGCTGGTCATGGACGTGCGGGAGGAAGGGCGGCGGCTCCTCGCCTGCCTGGAGCTGCGGCCGGAGGCGGGCGCGGCCCGGACGGAGCTGGCGGCAGACCTCGCGGCCCGGCTGCGCACGGAACTGGGCGTGGGAGTGGACGTGCGGATCATGCCACCGGACACGGTGCCGCGCAGCGAGGTCGGCAAGGCGGTGCGGGTGGTGCAGTGGACCGGGGGCGACCCGCCGCTGCCCGGCCTGGACTGACCGGGCCGGGCGCGCGTGACCTGCGGGGCTGCCCCGGCCGCCGGCCGGGGGCTGCTGGTTAAATCAGGCCCATGGGAGCCGACGGGCGGAGCAGCCGGATCGGGGTCATGGGCGGCACCTTTGACCCGATCCACCATGGCCACCTGGTGGCGGCCAGCGAGGTGAGGCACTACTTCGCGCTGGATGAAGTGGTGTTCGTGCCAACCGGGGAGCCGTATGAGAAGGAGGGCCAGCGGGTCTCCGCTGCTGAGGACCGGTACCTGATGACGGTCATCGCCACCGCCTCGAACCCGAGGTTTTCGGTCAGCCGGACCGACATCGACCGGCCCGGCCCCACCTACACCATCGACACCCTGCGGGAGCTGCGCGCCGAGCGGGGTGACGAGGTGGAGTTCTTCTTCATCACCGGGGCCGACGCGCTGTCGCGGATGATGTCGTGGCAGGACGCCGACGACCTGTTCAAGCTGGCGCGGTTCGTCGGCTGCACCCGCCCCGGGCACCGGCTGTCCCCCCAGGGCCTGCCGATGGACCGGATCAGCCTGGTCGAGGTCCCGGCGCTGGCGATCTCCTCCACCGAGTGCCGCCAGCGGGTGGCCGACGGGGAGCCGATCTGGTACCTCGTGCCTGACGGCGTGGTCCAGTACATCGCGAAGCGCGGGCTCTACCAGGGGGACGCCGGGTGAGGGCGCGGGGGGACGCGGGGTGCGGGCGGGGGCCAGCGGACCGCTCCCGGGATATCCTGGAGGTTGCCGTACCGGCCGCAGCGCCGGGCGGCCGGGGCATCGCCCGCCGGGCACGCCCCAGGTCAGGATCGCCGATACGGAGGAGAACGAGCTGCCCACGTGACCGCGAGCGCCAGGGCCATAGAGCTTGCCGAGATCGCCGCCGAGGCAGCGGCGGACAAGCTCGCCGCCGACATCATCGCCTATGACGTGAGTGAGCAGCTCGTCATCACCGACGTGTTCCTGCTCTGCTCAGCCGCCAACGACCGCCAGGTCCGCTCGATCGTGGACGAGATCGAGGACAAGCTCCGGCAGGCGGGCGCCAAGCCGGTGCGCCGGGAGGGGGAGCGGGAGGGACGCTGGGTCCTGCTCGATTACCTGGACGTCGTCATCCACATCCAGCACGCGGAAGAGCGGGCTTACTACGCTCTCGAACGGCTGTGGAAGGACTGCCCGCTGCTGCCGCTGCCCGAGCCGGTAGCAGCTTCAGGCACGACGCCCGGCGGGTCCGGCGGCCGCGGGTCGAGCTGACGTTGGGGCGCGCTGGCACCGGGGAGCCCGGCCTTGCGTCGAGCTGGGCTGACCAGTATGCGGGGCAGTCGGTCCGGCTGGTGCTGTGGCGGCACGGCCAGACCCGGTGGAACGCGGAGAGC
>DASQSC010000621.1:0-2662 GCA_035642555.1 Streptosporangiaceae bacterium
CTGCTCCGGAGCCGGAGCCGGAGCCAGAACCAGAACCGGAGCCATAGCCGAGCCCCCCACCGCCGGCCGGTGCGCCGGCCGCTGGCGCGATCCCGCCGCCGGCGAGGACGCCTGGGGGTGTCTGCGCGGACCGGCGCGGCTGCGCGGCCTGCCGGGCGGGGGCCAGCCTGGCGGCCCGGGCCCGTCGCCGCTGCCGGATGGCGATGCCCAGGATCAGCAGCACCATCGCCGCGAACGCGGCGCCCGCGATGATCCCGTTCGTGGTCAGGGTGCGGCGCAGGCTCTTGCCTGTCGCCGTGACGGCGGGCTGGCTCGGGGGAGCGGGGGCAGGCGCCGCGGCGGACGGGACAGCCTCACCGATCCTGGCCGCCGCCAGCAGTGCCCGCTGCGCGTCCACGGTGCCTGACCCGGACCCCCTCGCGCGGCCGCCCGCCCGCCGGAAGCCCGTGCTGGCGGTCAGCGCCCGCCTCACCTGGGCCGGGGTGAGGCCGGGAAACTGCGCGCGGATCAGCGCGGAGATCCCCGCCACCACCGCGCTGGCGGCGCTGGTGCTGCTGACCTGGCTGTACCCGGTCTTCCCGGCTGCCGTGATGACCCCGTCCCCGGCAGCGGTCAGGGTCACGTACGGCTGACGGCTGGAGAACGGTGCCTTGTCGAAGCCCGAATCGAAGGCCCCCACCGAGATCACGCCCGGGTACGCCGCCGGGAAGTTCACCGGGTCGGTGCCGCTCCCGGCAGCGATGTCGCCGGCCGGCGCAACCACCACCACGTGCTTGCGGAGGGCGTACCCGATCGCCGCCCGCTCGGCCTGGCTGCCCCCGGCTCCCGGCGACCCGGGCGTAGTCACCGGGTCAAGCGGCAGGTCGATGACCCCGGCGCCGCGGCGCACCGCGTACCTGACGCCCTTCGCGATCGCGGCCGGCAGCCCGGCGGCTATCCCGGAGTCTGACAGCAGCGGGTCATCGCGGGACAGGGTGACCCGGATCGACAGGATCCGCGCCGCCGGCGCGACCCCGATGATGCCGTCGGCATGCCCGGCGCCGTGCCCGCGGCCGCCGATCAGGGTGGCCATGGCGGTGCCCTCGGTGCCCCAGAACTGCGCGCCGGGCAGCCGCCCGGAATGGGTGTAGTCCGGGCCGGTGATCACCGCGCCCGCCAGGTCGGCCTGGCCCCGGTCCACGCCCGTGCCGAGGACGGCGACCGTCACCCCGGATCCCCGGCTGCTGTCCCACGCCGTGGTCACATGCAGCGCCCGCAGCCACCATTCCTGATTGCGCACCTGATCAGCCAAGGCAGCCGAACTGGAAAGCACGACGCAGGCGACAGCGAGCCCCGTCGCGGTGAGAGTCGTGAGGGCGGACCAGGCACGCGCTGGCCGACGCGGAAACGCCCGGGGCAGGGCGTCCTGTTTTCCGGCGCGCAGCACGTCGGCATTGTTACATGTCCGCCCGGAGTTGGTAGCCGGTACCGCAATGCCCTGACCGCCGGGGAATTACGTGGAAGCCGGCGTGAGCCGGACGTGGGCGCCGGGCGGCAGCCCGAGCTGCTGCGCCGCGTCCCCGGCGTTGACCGCCAGCGAGATGAGCCCGGCGCTGTCGGTGAAGGCGACCATCTCGCCCGGGGCGACGGCGGCGAACGTCTCCAGATAGGGCACGGTGATGTGGTGCCGCCCGCACCGGACGACCAGCGGCGACCCGAACCCGATGCCGAGCTGGTCGGCGTCGGACGCGGTGATCGACAGCTGCACGTTGCCGAACCTGTCCACCGACATCACCTCGCCCTCCGCCTCGCCGCCGCGCACCCGGCTGGTGGGTGCGGGCAGCGTCACCAGGCCGGCGACGTCGATCTCTTTCCCGCTGGCCGCCAGCTCGGTGCCGGTGGCCAGGTGGGCGGCGACCGGCATGAAGATGTCCCGGCCGTGGAACGTCGGCGACACCGGGTGCAGCCACAGCTCGCCGTTGGTGAGCTGGTAGGCGCTGGCCGTCCCGCCGGCTCCCGCCGCCGCCCACGACAGCAGCCCGTTGTCCGGCCCCACCAGAATGCTCTCGCCGGCCCGCACCGCGACGGCCCGCCGGGTCGTGCCGACGCCCGGGTCCACCACCGCCACGTGCACCCCGGGCGGCAGGTACGGCAGGGTCTGCGCCAGCACGGCGGCGCCCCGCCGGACATCTCCCGGCGGTATCTGATGGGTGATGTCGATGACCCTGATCCCGGGCGCGAGGCGGGCGGCGACCCCGTGACAGGCGGCGACGAACCCGTCGTCCAGGCCGTAGTCGGTGAGGAAGCTCAGGCAGTCATAGGAGGCCACGATCCGTGAGCGTACGTGCTCCGGGCTCTCCCGCCTAGATCCGCAAGCCCGGCCCGCTACCGCCGCGCCTAGCATGGGCTGATGGCGGCGCTATCCGAGCTGCAGCAGCGCATCCTGGCGTTCGAGCGCGGCTGGTGGCGGCAGCCTGGCGCGAAGGAGCAGGCCATCCTGGATTCGCTGGGGATCTCTCCCACCCGCTACTACCAGCTCCTGAACGAGCTCATCGACAGCCCGGAGGCGCTGGCGGCCGACCCTGGGCTGGTGAGCAGGCTGCGGCGGCAGCGTGCCCGCCGGGAGCGGCTCCGGTCGGCCCGCCCGGCCCGGGGCGCCCGCGCCGCTGGCGAGCGACGCGGC
>DASQSC010000622.1:0-4531 GCA_035642555.1 Streptosporangiaceae bacterium
GCGAAGACGGTGCCGCGGCGGGCTCAGGCCCCGGCGAGCCGGGCCCGAACGGGCGGCCGGCGGCCGCGGCCGAGGATGACGGGCTGCTCGACATGCTCGGCTTCAGCCCGCCGGCCCCGGCCGGGCAGGCACCGCCGGTCCCGCACGCCAGCCTGCAGCCCGGCCGGAACGAGCAGCTCACGCTGACCGCGGCGAGCGATGCGAGCTATACGCTGCCGCCCGCCGCCCTGCTGCGGCCAGGCACGGCCCCCAAGACCCGCACCCGCGCGAACGACACGGTGGTCAGGGCGCTGACCGAGGTGCTGGAGCAGTTCGACGTGGATGCCCAGGTCACCGGCTTCAGCCGGGGGCCGACGGTGACCCGGTACGAGATCGAACTGGGGCCGGCGGTCAAGGTGGAGCGGGTCACCCAGCTCGCCAGGAATATCGCCTACGCCGTGAAGAGCGCGGACGTGCGCATCCTGTCGCCGATTCCCGGCAAGTCAGCGATCGGCGTGGAGATCCCCAACGCCGACAAGGAAATCGTCAGCCTGGGCGACGTGCTGCGGTCACCGGCCAGCGTGAACGAGACGCACCCGCTGGTGGTCGGGCTCGGCAAGGACGTCGAGGGCAACACGGTGGTGGCGAACGTGGCCAAGATGCCGCACATGCTCATCGCCGGTGCCACCGGATCCGGGAAATCAACCTGCGTTAACGGTCTCATTACCTCGGTTTTGCTAAGGGCCACGCCGGATGACGTCCGGATGATCCTCATTGACCCTAAACGGGTAGAGCTGGCGATCTATCAGGGAATACCGCACCTCATCACCCCGATCATCACGAGTCCTAAGAAGGCCGCCGAGGCGCTGCAGTGGGTGGTCGGCGAGATGGACCGCCGCTATGACGATCTGGCGGCCTCCGGATTCCGGCACCTGGACGATTTCAACAAGGCGGTGCGGGCCGGCCGGCTCACCCCGCCGCCCGGCAGCGACCGGGTGTACCTCCCGTATCCGTACCTGCTCGTCATCGTGGACGAGCTGGCCGACCTCATGATGGTGGCGCCGCGTGACGTGGAGGACGCGGTGGTCCGCATCACCCAGCTCGCCCGGGCGGCGGGCATTCATCTCGTGCTGGCCACCCAGCGCCCCAGCGTCGACGTGGTGACCGGCCTGATCAAGGCGAACGTCCCGTCCCGGCTCGCGTTCGCCACCTCCAGCCTGACCGACAGCCGGGTCATCCTGGACCAGCCGGGCGCGGAGAAGCTGCTCGGGCAGGGGGACGCGCTGTTCCTGCCGATGGGCGCGAGCAAGCCGCTGCGACTGCAGAACGCGTTCGTGTCCGAACGTGAGACACGCGAGGTCGTGGCGCACTGCCGGAAGCAGGGCGAGCCCTCCTACCGGGAGGACGTCGCCGCGCCCGAGCGGCAGCGCGAGATCGACGCGGACATCGGCGACGACCTGGAACTGCTGATCCAGGCGGCCGAGCTGGTGGTCAGCACCCAGTTCGGCTCCACCTCGATGCTGCAGCGCAAGCTGCGGGTCGGCTTCGCCAAGGCCGGCCGCCTGATGGACCTGCTGGAGAGCCGGAGCATCGTGGGTCCCAGCGAGGGTTCCAAGGCCCGCGACGTCCTGGTGCCGCCCGACGACCTCGCCGGGGTCCTCGCCTCCCTGCGCGGCGAGGGAACGGACGCCTAGCGGGCGGCTAGCCGGCGGATACAGCCAGGTAACAGCCGGCCGAACCTGCCGCGGCGATTCCCGCGTCGTATCGGGGGCATGTCTACACTTGGTTACCTGTCCCGCAGCCTGGGATCCTTCAAATTAGTTCACTGTGCCCGCACCCCGGGCGGAACGCAGTGCCATTAGTCAGTGGAGGCGCGGCGTGAGCATTGGTGGCGCCCTGGCGGAAGCACGCAGCCGGGCCGGTCTCACCATTACGCAAGTCAGCCAGCGAACCTGCATCCGAGAAACCATCATCCGGGGCATTGAGCGCGACGACTTTTCCGCTTGCGGCGGCGACTTCTATGCGCGCGGCCATATCCGCAGCATCGCCAGGGTCGTGGGGGCCGACCCCGAGGAGCTGATCCGGGAGTACGACGCCGCCCACTGGGGCGCGAAGGAGATCCGGGCGGCCGACGTGTTCGAGCCGGCCACCCCTATCAAGCTCAAGGAACGGCGCTCGCCCAACTGGAGCGTCGCCATGGTGATCGTGATCGCCGTGGTGCTCGGCTACGGCGTGTACCGGCTGGTGGCTCCCGGCCCGCAGCACGTGGCGACGTCGGCCAGGGAGAAGCCGACCGCAGCGCGGCCGGCGCCGACGCACTCGGTGACTCCCTCGCCCACCCCGTCGGCGACCCCCGCAGCGCCCGCGCCGAGCCACCGGGTGACCGTCCGCCTCACCGCCCTGCAGGACTGCTGGGTCGGGTTCACCCGGCCCGACGGCAGCTACCTGAAGCAGGCGTACCTCAGCGGCGGCACGACCAGGACCTGGACCTTCCAGCATCGGGTGAGCATGAAGATCGGGAACCCGGGCGGCATCCTGCTCATGGTCAACGGCAAGAACTACGGCCGGCCCGGGCACCCGGGGCAGCCGGTCACGCTCACCCTGGGCCCGGGCCACAAGCTGTCCGCCCGGGCCACGGGCGGTTAGCGCCCGATGGGGGGACGGCCCTGGGCCGGGGTTACCGTAGGCTGCCGGTGTGCCAAGCAAGCCGGGACCGCGGGACCAGGAGCGCACCGTCAGCCTGGTCACCCTCGGCTGCGCGCGTAACGAGGTCGACTCCGAAGAGCTCGCCGGGCGGCTGGAGGCCGCTGGCTGGACCCTGACCAACGGTGACGGCGCGGCCGTGGCCATCGTCAACACCTGCGGTTTCATCGAGGCCGCCAAGCAGGAGTCGATCGCCGAACTGCTGGCAGCCGCGTCGTCGGCGCCGAAGGTGATCGCGGTCGGCTGCCTCGCCGAACGCTACGGGGCCGAGCTGGCCGCGGAGTTGCCGGAGGCGCAGGTGCTCAGCTTCGACGACTACGCGAGCATCGCGGAACGGCTTGACGCCGTGGTGGCGGGGGAGCGGCTGCCCGCGCACCAGCCCCGCGACCGGCGCCGGCTGCTCCCGATCGCGCCCGCCGAGCGCGGGCGGGCGGCCGGCGAAGGGCCGCCGGGGCACGGGCCGGTCGTGCCGGGCGGGGGCATCCCTGACCTGCCCCCGGGCGCGGCACCGGCGTCCGGGCCGCGGGCACTGCGGCGCAGGCTGGCCGGCGGGCCGGTGGCACCACTCAAGATCGCCTCCGGGTGTGACCGGCGGTGCAGCTTCTGCGCGATCCCCTCGTTCCGGGGCGCGTTCCTGTCCCGCCCGCCGCAGGACGTGATCGCCGAAGCCGAGTGGCTGGCCGGCCAGGGGGTCAGGGAAGTGCTCCTGGTCAGCGAGAACTCGACCTCCTACGGCAAGGACCTGGGCAACCTGCGGCTGCTGGAGGACCTGCTGCCCGCGCTGGCCGCCGTCCCCGGCATCGAACGGGTACGGGTCAGCTACCTGCAGCCGGCCGAGGTCCGCCCGGGGCTGGTGGCGGTGATGGCCGCCACGCCCGGCATCGCCCCCTACTTCGATCTCTCGTTCCAGCACGCCAGCGGGCCGGTGCTGCGATCGATGCGGCGGTTCGGGGACGGTGACCGGTTCCTGGCGCTGATCGACCAGATCCGGGACGCGTGCCCGGCGGCGGGGATCCGTTCCAACTTCATCGTGGGCTTCCCCGGCGAGACCCCCGCCGACGTGGCTGAGCTGGAGCGCTTCCTGGCCGCTGGCCGGCTCGACGCCATCGGCGTCTTCGGGTACTCGGATGAGGACGGTACCGAGGCAGCCTCGCTGCCGGGAAAGCTGCCGGAGGCGGAGGTCGCGCGCCGGGTCGGCGACCTGGCCGGCCTCGCCGATGAGGTCATGGCGCAGCGGGCCGCCGACCGGATCGGTGAGGTGGCCGAGGTGCTCATCGAGGAGCGGCTGGGTCACGGCCGCTACGCCGGCCGCGCGGCCCACCAGGCCCCGGAGGTGGATGGGGCGACGACGGTCCGGTCGCCGCAGCCGCTCTCCGCGGGCGCCATGGTGCGGGCCCGGGTCACCCGGTCGGACGGTGCCGACCTGCGGGCCGAGGCCCTCGCCGGCGAGCTGCTCGCGGACCGGGCCGGATGCTGAGCTAGTGCGGCAGGGAGGTGAGCCGTCCGCTCCCGGGGGAGCCCCGCCGGTGAACCTGCCATCGCCGGGGCTGATCAACCTGGCCAATGGACTGACCGTCGCCCGGCTAATGCTGGTCCCGGTCTTCGTGGTGCTGCTGGTGGAGGGCAGCACGGCCGGCCGGATCGCGGCCTTCTTCGCGTTCGGCGTGGCGGCACTCACGGATCTGCTGGACGGCCGGATCGCCCGGCGGCGGGGGCTCATCACCGACTTCGGCAAGATCGCCGACCCGATCGCCGACAAGGCGCTCACCGGCTCGGCGCTGCTGACGCTGTCCGCGCTGGGGCAGCTCCCGTGGTGGGTGACAACCGTCATCCTGGTCCGGGAGCTGGC
>DASQSC010000623.1:0-2567 GCA_035642555.1 Streptosporangiaceae bacterium
CGGGTCGATCTTCCTGGCCGAGCACGGTGCCCCGCTGCGGGAGGCGTTCCGGTTCCCGGCGCCGCCGCCCGGCCTGCCGCGCCAGCTGGCCGGCAAGTTCTCGCTGCACGAGCTGTGCCGCCGGTACGGGGTGCCGAGCCCACGGACGGAACTGCCGCAGTCGCTCCCGGAGGCGGCTGAGTTCGCGGCCGGCGCCGGCTACCCGCTCATCGCCAAGCTCGCCACGCCGTGGCGGCCGTCGAGTGCCGGGCTCCGCAGCACCTCGGTGGTGGGGGACCGGGCGGAACTCGCCGCGCTGTGGCAGGCCTGCGAGCGGGCCGGCGCGGGGCTGATGCTGCAGGAGCACATCCCGGCCGCCCCCGGCGGCGACTGGTTCTTCCACGGTTACCGGGGGGCGGACGGGGCGTGCCGGCCGGCGTTCACCGGGGTGAAGGTCCGTTCCTATCCGGCTCACGCGGGCCTGACCAGCTACGGGCGGGCGGTGGCCAACGACCGGCTGGCCGACGGCGTGACCGGCCTGCTGGCCCGGCTGTGCTACCGCGGCATCGCGGACCTTGACCTGCGCCGGGACCGGCGGGACGGCGAGTACAAGCTGCTGGACTTCAACCCGCGGCTCGGCGCCCAGTTCCGGCTGTTCCGGGACTCGGCCGGGCTGGACGTGGTGCAGGCGGCGTACCTGGACCTGACCGGCCAGCCGGTGCCAGCGGGCACGCAGTGCAGCGGCCGCGGGTTCGTGGTGGAGAACTACGACCCGCTCGGCGCGCTCGGTTACTGGCGCAGCGGCGAGCTCACTCCGGCCCGCTGGCTGGCATCGCTGCGCCGGGTCGACGAGACCGCCTGGTTCGCGCGCGATGACCTGCGCCCGTTCGGGCTGATGTGCCTGCAGATGGGGGCGCGGGCGGTCACCAGGCCCTTTGCCAGGGGCCGCGCCCTGCTGCCGCTCGCGAACGTCGTCACCGGGATCCGGCGAGAGGCGCCGGGACCACACAAAGAGGGGGACCACTCATGACCGACACCGTCGACGTGGCCATCGTGGGAGCGGGCCCGTACGGGCTCTCGCTGGCTGCCCACCTGCGGCCCGCCGGGGTGCGGTTCCGCCAGTTCGGGCTGCCCATGCACCCGTGGCGGACCGCGATGCCCAAGGGGATGTTCCTGAAGTCGCAGGGGTTCGCCTCCAGCCTGTCAGACCCCGAGGGCACGCACACGCTGGCGGCGTTCTGCGCCAAGACCGATCGCCCGTACGCCAGTTACGGCCTGCCGGTCCCGCTGGACACCTTCATCGCCTACGGCCAGTGGTTCGCCGACGAACTGGTCCCGGAACTGGAGCAGACGCTGGTCACGGCGGTCGTCCCGGCCGGCGACCGGTTCGAGGTCTCGCTGGCCACCGGGGAGACCCTGGCCGCGCGCCAGGTGGTGGTCGCGGCCGGGATCGAGCACTTCGCTCACGTCCCGGAGCCGCTGGCATCGCTCCCGGCCGCGGTCCGCTCGCACAGCAGCGAGGTCACCGAGCCGGCCGCGTTCGGCGGCCAGGCCGTGATCGTGGTCGGCGGCGGCCAGTCGGCGCTCGAGTCCGCGGCCCTGCTGCACGAGAACGGGGCCGAGGTCCAGGTCGTCATGCGCGAGCCGGAGGTGGCCTGGAACGGCCCGCCGCTGTCGTCGGACCGGCCGCTGTGGCAGCGGATCCGCGAGCCCGAGGCCGGGCTCGGCTCCGGGCTGGGCACCTGGTTCTACTCCAACCACCCGAGCGTGTACCGGCACCTGCCGGAGCGCACCCGGGTGTTCCGGGCCAGGACCGCCCTCGGCCCGGCCGGGGCGGCCTGGCTGCGCCCCCGGGTGGAGGGCGAGATCCCCATCCTGACCGGGCACGCCCTGCGCAGCGCGGAGGCCGCCGCCGAGGGCGTCCGGCTCGGCCTGGACAGCCCCGGCGGCCACCGGCGCGAGCTTGCCGCCAGCCACGTCGTCGCGGCCACCGGCTACCGGGTGGACCTGAGCCGGCTCGCGTTCCTCGGCGACGACGTCCGGGCCCGGCTGCGGACGGTGGCAGGGACACCGTCGGTCGGCGGCGACTACCAGTCGTCCGTCCGCGGCCTGTACTTCATCGGCCCTGGCGTGGCGCCCACGTTCGGGCCGGTCATGCGGTTCGTGTTCGGCGCCGGCCATGCGGCTCGCGCGGTCGCGCCGAAGCTCGCCGCCACCGCCGGCCGGGCCCGCGTCGCCGCGGGGGCCAGCCGGTGAATCCAGCGTCCCTGCTGCGGGGGGCTCCCATGGGGAGCGCAGGGGACACGGTAAGCCAGGGCGGCCTGCCGGACACGATGCCGCTGAGGCTGGCGGCACCGGTGCCACCGCCCGCCGCCCGGGCCGCCGCCAGGCACGATCTGGCCGCGCGGGCGCGCCAGTTGCCGCGGCACCTGGCAGGCCCGGCGGGGCGGCTCGTGCTCACCGCCGGGCTGCCAGCGGCTGACCTGCTGGCGCTGGCAGCAGCGGCTGCGCTGGCGGGCGCCTGGCTGCTGCCAGCGGCCGGCTATGCCGCCTGCGTGCTGGTGATCCTGGCGGCCACCGGGCAGCAC
>DASQSC010000624.1:0-3290 GCA_035642555.1 Streptosporangiaceae bacterium
GCCGGCTGGTGGCTTTGCGGGAGCCTCCGGCCGGCCGGTCCGCTGTCGCGGGCTGGTCTCCGCCGCCACCCGGGCCGCAACCAGGCCGTGCACAAGAGGTGACACAGTGAGGACGCGTAACGACGAACGGGGGACCGGCCCGGCTGGGATTCGTCCCGGGGCCGCCCCGAATGGCAGGAAGGGCCAGCGACTGGCCGACCTGAGGTCCAGGACCGCGGATCTCGAACGACAGCTTTCGGACGCCCGGGCAAGGCTCGAGCGCGAACTGGGGCGGTTCGGCGGCCATCAGACGTCCCCGCCGGGCCAGGTCCACCACACGCCGCGGTGGGGGCCGCCGAGGGTACCGCCGGACGAGCGGGCGCGGCCGGATGGGCGGTACCCGGCCGCGGGCGCCGGCGATCCCGGCGGGCCGGCCGGCGAATGGGCCACGGAAGCTGCCGAGCCGCCGGATCCGGACGCGGACTGGGCCATGCGCCCGGGCGATCCTGATGGTCCCGACGGGAACTGGGCGCTCAACGGCGATCAGGACAGACCGCCGGGAGACTGGGCCGCCGGCGCGGACGATCCGGACGGCCCGCCCGGAGACTGGGCCGCTGACGCGGACGCTCCGGGCATTCCCCGCGGGCACTGGGCCGCCGGGGCGGACGCTCCGGGCAGCCCGGCGGCGGACTGGGCCGCTGACGGGGCCAGTCGGGACGGTCAGGCCGGGGCCTGGGCTACGGGCGCGGGCGACTGGCCGGGCCCGGCCGAGGACCGGACCGAGAAGCTGGTCAGCCACGGCCGGCCGAGCGCCTACCGCCCGGGACTCTCCGGCGTCACCAAGACGGTCATCGGGGCGGCGGTGACGGGGGCGCTGATCACGGTCGCGGTCGTGCTGATGTCGGGCGGGGGCGGCTCGTGGCCGGCCAGCGTGGCCGTGCTGGAACGGCAGGCGGGCCAGGCCTGCCGCAACCCGGACGTGCGGTCAGAGCCGGCCCAGGTCAACTTCGCCTGCGCCAGGAACTCCCGCCAGGTGCTGTGGGTCTTCGCCCTGCTGACCAGTGGCGGTAACCCCGGGTTCCGGAAGGCCAGCACCGGCCGGGTAGGCCTCGAGCCGATCACGCCCGCGCAGGGCGGCCAGCTCGCCTGGTCGCTGAACCTGCATCACCCGTACCGGCCCTCCGATCCGATCGACAGCCTCCAGGTGGCGGCGCGGGCGATCAACAACATCATCGGCGGTGCCACCCTGACCGGTTCCGACGGGAAGCTCGTCATCCAGTCCGGGCTTGAGGGCAATCCCGCGAACTGCCTCCGGTACACCGGGTCGGCAGCGGTGACGGCCCGCAACGGGTTCCCGCGCCTCTGCACCCGGCCGGTGACCACGGCCGGACGGGCGGCGCTGGTCGCCGACGTGTACCGGAAGTGGGTTGTCGGGTCGCCGGCCGCCACCGCGCAAGACGCGGCGGTGCTGTTCGCGAACGCCGACCACCCCGGCAGCCCGCAGGTCCAGGCGATCCTCCGGCATCTTCCCCGGGCGCAGGTCTCGCCCTAGCCCCGGCCCTCCCCCGGCGGTCAGCCGCCGGTACCCGGACGCGCGCGCAGTCAGGAAGGAGGAGATGACGCGCATGCATTCGGCCAGGAAGCCCTGGTGGCAGCAGGCGACCGCGCTGGTGAACATCAGCGCGGGCGGCGTGGTGACCGGCATCTCCTTCGTCCCGGCCGCCGCAGCTGCCGCGCACACGCCCGCCGGTACGCAGATCCAGCTGATGGCGCTGGAACAGTCGGGCCGGCAGGCGGCGCCGTCCGGCGATGCGGCGCTCCGCTCGGCGATCGTCAACGTGGCGCATTACTACCTGCGGATGGCGGCGCACAAGACCCCCGCCGAGATGGACGCGATCATCTGGCGGCGGGACAGCCTGGACGGCGCCGGCCACGGAGCTTCCTGCGCCGCCTTCGCCAGCCTCACGCTGGAACTGGCCGCTCAGGTTGTCGGCCAGCAAAGCTGGGTGAGCGGCGGGGGCACCTATCCGTGGCCGCTGCACGACTGGGCGGACGTGCGGGTGAACCCGAACCCGGCGTCGCCGGACATCACCTCCATTGTCCAGGACGCCCGAGCGCACCACCGGTGGCATCCGGTTGCCAGCGGCTATCAGCCGCTGCCCGGCGACTGGGTGGTGTTCGACGGCCACGTGGAGGTGATCACGCGGTACGCGGGCGGCGTGCTGCATTCGGTTGGCGCCGACTCGCTGCCCGACTACTCCGTGAACGCGCACGAGCTCGCGGACCCGCTCGCTGACCGCGGAGTGCTCGGATTCGTCAACAACGGCGCGCAGCCGGAGGCTGCCAGCGCACCGGAGCCCGGTAGCTCGCAGCAGCCGGGTAAGGCCCGGCAGCCGGGTAGCGCACCGGAGGGCGGCAGCGGGCAGGCGCCCGGCGGCCCGCAGCCGCGTGCTCCCCGCGGCACCGGCGGTGCGCCGCGTCACCCGCACGCGCCCGGGTCCCGTCATGCCGCGATGGCGGCCGCGACGGGCCACGCGGCCATTCCAGGAGCCCCTGGACCGCCGGCCCCGCGTCGCCACCGGGGCAGCGGGTGGCATCACGTCCGGCCCGCCAGGGACGGCCGGCCGGCCGGACCCGCGAAGATCCCGGGCCTGGCGGCCGGAGATCAGTCAAAGCCCGGGTGGCGGCCGGACCGGGCCTGGTCCGCCGCCTCGATCCCAGGGCTGCCAGCGGTCAGCGACGGCGGCGGGCACGCTTCCTCCCACGACAGGGCCGGCAGCGAGCCCGGCTCCGATGCGGCCGCGTACCGCCGGCATCACCCCTCGCCCGTCCCGGCGCCACGGCTCAGCGCGGCAGCACAGCAGGCGTTCATCCGGAACGTGGCGCGCGGCGCCCTCGACTCCCAGCGCCGGTACGGCGTCCCGGCTGCGGTGACCATTGCGCAGGCCATCGACGAGTCCGGCTGGGGCCGCAGCGACCTGGCCGTGCGTGCTCACAACCTGTTCGGGATCAAGGGCACCGGCCCGGCCGGCCATCGGACCCTGGCGACCCTCGAATACGAGCACGGGCGGCGGGTGACCCGGCAGGCCTCGTTCCGCGCGTACCACAGCGTGGCTGAGAGCATCGCGGATCACGGCAGGCTGCTGGCGACAAGCCACTACTACCGGCGCGCGATGGCCGACCGGCACGACCCGAACGCCTTCGCAGCGGCGCTGACCGGCGTCTACGCCACCGATCCCGGGTACGGCGCGAACCTGATCCGGCTCATGCGCCGCTACGACCTCTACCGGTACGACGCTGCCAGGAACGCC
>DASQSC010000625.1:0-2341 GCA_035642555.1 Streptosporangiaceae bacterium
CCGGACCGACGCCGGGGCGCGGGCGGCACCGGCTGGGCTGCCGCCCGCCTGGGCTGGCGGCCTGGCCAGCGCGCCGTGGGTGTAGCCGGTCAGCACCAGGCACATGCCGGTCACGGCGCACACCAGCACGACCAGTATCCAGTGGTGCCGCGGGTCCCGTCGGCGTCGTGGCCTGGGACCCGGGCGGCCGCGGGGCTGTGCGCCGGCCCCGGGGCTCCGGCGGGCGACCGCGGTGCCGGGACGCGGTCCGGCCGCGGCCCGCCCGGCCGCTGGGGCGGGGCCGGGCCGGAAAGCGTGCGGTCCGCTGCCAGGGAACGGGCCGGTGCCGGGGAACGGGCCGGTGCCGGGGAACGACCGGCTGGGTCGGGGGCCGGTGCCGCGGAACGGGTGCCTGGTCTGCGGACCTGTCCCTGGGTATGGCTGCGGGCCTGCCCCTCGGTATCCCTGCGGGCCAGTTGGGGGGTACCGCCGCCTGGTCTGCGGGCCTGTCCCTGGGTATGGCTGCGGGCCTGCCCCTCGGTATCCCTGCGGGCCAGTTGGGGGGTACCGCCGCCTGGCTTGCGGGCCGGTTGCTGGGTACGGCTGCCTGGCTTGCGGGCCGTTGCCCGGGTCCGGTCCTGGGGAGCGCTGATACCGGGGGCGCGGCTGACCGGGATCGGGCGGGCCGGGCGGCGCGGGCAAGGCACGAAGCACCCGCCGGGGGAACGGACCCGGGGGCCCGGGCGGGTACTCGGGCGTCCCTGGCTCGCGGCGCGACAGCGGCGACGGGATCCGGCTGCGGCCGTACCTGCGCATGTCTCCCCGGCGCTGGTCCCGCGGCCGGGCCGGTTCCTGGTATGGCCGTGGTGGCGGGGCAGGCTCCCGGTAGGGCCGGGCCGACGGCCCGGGCGGCAGGGCGCGGGGCGGCTCCCGGTACCGGCGTCCTTCCCGGAAGGAGCCCCGCTCCTGGTACGGGCCGCTGTCCTGGTACGGGCCGCTGTCCTGGTACGGGCCGTTGTCCTGGTACGGGCCGCTGTCCTGGTACCGGGATGGCTGCCGGGACGGGCCTGGTCCCGGATACGGCCCGGTCCCGCGGCCACGGAACGGCCCGGTGCGAGTCCGGGGGCCTGGCCCGGCCTGGGTGCCGGTCGCGCCGGGCGGCGCCTGCTCCGGGTAGGGGACCGGCGCTGGCCGCGCGGCCGGTCTTTCGCTGGTGCCGCTGAGCTGGGAGGGGGCCAGTTCCGGGTAGGGGACCGGCCCCGCGCTCGGGCTCCGCAGCGGCTGCCGCGGGCGGGCGAGACGCCGGGACGGATCCGCCCGGGAGCTACGGCGGGATCGCGTCACGGGCGGGTCCCGCGCGGAGACGGAGATGCGGCCCGGAACCGGCCCGGGGGCGTCTTGCCTGCGCGGTTGGCGGGGGCTGTGCTGGGGCCGGCGGCCGCGGCTGACGGCGACGAGGTTGCCTGCGGCTGCCCAGTTAAGGCGCTGGCTGCGGGCGTAGGGCTGGGGCTGACGGCCGGGCGGGCCGGCGCCGCCGCCTGGTGGCTGGACCGGCCGTTGTGGGAGGTGGCCCGCGGCTGCGCCTGCGGGACATGCAGCAAGGGCACCTCCGGGCCGCCCAGGAATCCGACCGTGACTACCAGCACGAAGCCGCACAGCAGGCAGCCAGCGCCGAACGCGAGCGGGAGCAGGATGGTGCGGCGCCGCCCACGCGGATCCGCGAAAACCTGCGGCCTTCCCGGGGTCATGATCCGCTGTCCCACGGCCGCCACCTTAGGCGAAGCTCCCCGGCTATCAGGACGGAACGGATGAGAACGACATTCCTGATTTTGCCGTATGAAGCGGTATACCTCCCTATTCGTTCCGCACCCTCGTTAGAGTAGGCAGCCGGAGAGCGACGGGAGCGGCATAGAAAGCGGCGGGGTACCGCGATCATGCAGGTGTGGCCGGACGACTTCCATCCCGGCGGGGCCGTGGCGCGCCGGGAGAACAGCCAGGAACCAGTCGTTGTCGAGTGGGGCTTCCGGCCCTCGGCTGCCAGCTGGCCTGGTCATGCGGGGCCAGGTGCCGGGTGGCCGGACCCGCCGTCGCCGCCTGGCTGGGCAGGCCGTGGCCGCGCGCGGCGTCCACGGCGCCGGCGGCGCCGGGCCGCCGTGCTCTCCGCAGTGGTGCTCGCGGCGCTGCTCGCCAGCGTGGTCACGGGCTACCTGGTCCTCGACGCGCGGCTCACCCGTGCCCCCGTGCTGGCCGATTACCAAGGCCGTCCGGCCCCGTCCGCTGGCCAGAACTGGCTCATCACCGGCTCCGACAGCCGCCAGGGCCTCAGCCCGGAGCAGCTGAAGAGCCAGTCGCTGGGAATTGA
>DASQSC010000626.1:0-3335 GCA_035642555.1 Streptosporangiaceae bacterium
TGTCCGGGTCGGCCTCCTCGAAGTCGAGCACCTTGCCGCCCGAGCGCATCGGCTCCAGCGGGCCCATCCCGTCCGGGCGGCGCGAGAACAGCACGTTGAGCGGGGCCAGCGCGATGTGCAGGTGCTTGGAGTAGGTCACGAACACCCCGAACGCCAGGATCACCCCGAGCTGGGCCAGGATGAACGTGGTCTCCAGCACGCTGTTGACGCCCGTCCCGGCCGGTGCCAGCCAGTGCCCCACCAGCTGGGAGGCGAACGCCCCGTGCGGGTACGGGAACACCCCGGTGTTGATCTGGGCCCCCCGGTACAGCAGCAGGGTCGCGATCACCAGGAAGATCCCCGCCAATGTGACCCAGGCCGCGCCGAGGTGCGACCCGGAGAACCGCGACCGGCGGCCCAGCCGCCCCGGGTCGGTGCGCAGCCGGATCACCGCGAACGTGACGATGCCCGCCAGCACCCCGACCGCGAACAGGTCCTCGATGAAGCCGATGAACGCCCAGTGGCCGATCCCCGGGATGGCGAACGTCCGGCTGAACAGGTCCCCGTAAGCCTCGATGATCGTCAGCAGCAGGACGATGAACCCCCAGAACGTCAGCGCGTGCGCGATCCCCGGCAGCGACCACTGCAGCAGCTTGCGCTGGCCGATCACCTCCGTCGCCTGCACGCCGGCGTCCCGCCCGGGATGCTCGCGCACCGCCGCGATCCGTTCCGGGGCTGGCTGGCCGGCGGTGGCCACCCGGTACAGCCACCACAGCCGGTGGCCGGCCGCCCCCGCCGCCACGGCCGTCAGCAGCAGCCCGATAATGATGCGAAGTGCCACGAGTTAACCTCCGGAGGCCTGGGGTCGGGGGTCAGCGTACGCCGGGCCCGGCCTGCTGACGATTCCGCGCGGTCCGGACGCCGGGCGCCGTGGCGGGCCGGCCGGGACCGGGCGAGAATACTACTCACCAGTAATTTAGCTGCAGGGACCTGCCGGATCACCGGCCGGGACCTGACCAGTCCTATCGTGCCAGGCCAGGCAAGTGCCGCCGGCCGGTGGAACGGGTGCGGGCAGCCGCCAGGGCGGGGAATAGGGCGGCCGCCGGCAGGGTTGAGCCTGACAGACTCAAGTGATTTGCTAGCACATCCAGCGCATCGCTAAGCTTGCGTCTGACAGGCTCAACTTTCCAACCAGCAAGGACGACTCATGGCACGTGCGGTAGGGATCGATCTCGGGACGACCAACTCTGTTGTCGCGGTCCTCGAAGGCGGCGAGCCCGCGGTTATCGCGAACGCGGAGGGGTCGCGGACGACCCCGTCCGTGGTCGCGTTCGCCAAGAACGGGGAAGTGCTCGTCGGCGAGGTCGCCAAGCGGCAGGCGGTGACCAACGTCGACCGGACGATCCGCTCGGTCAAGCGCCAGATGGGCACGGACTGGAACGTCAAGATCGACGACAAGAAGTTCACCGCCCAGCAGATCAGCGCGTTCATCCTGCAGAAGCTCAAGCGGGATGCGGAGGCCTACCTGAGCGAGACGATCACGGACGCAGTGATCACCGTTCCCGCCTACTTCAGCGACGCCCAGCGGCAGGCCACCAAGGAGGCGGGCCAGATCGCGGGCATGAACGTGCTCCGGATCATCAACGAGCCCACGTCCGCGGCGCTCGCTTACCACCTGGAGAAGGAGAGCGAGGCCACCATCCTCGTGTTTGACCTGGGCGGCGGCACGTTCGACGTGTCCCTGCTCGAGGTCGGCGAGGGCGTGGTCGAGGTCAAGGCCACCAGTGGTGACAACCACCTCGGCGGCGACGACTGGGACCAGCGGATCGTGGACTGGCTGGTGCAGGACTTCAAGAACGGCTACGGCGTCGACCTGTCCAAGGACAAGATGGCGCTGCAGCGGCTGCGCGAGTCGGCCGAGCGGGCCAAGATCGAGCTGTCCGGCTCCGCCGAGACGCAGATCAACCTGCCCTACATCACCCACTCCGAGCAGGGCCCGCTGCACCTGGACTCCAAGCTCACCCGGGCCGAGTTCCAGCGGATGACCTCCGACCTGCTTGACCGGTGCAAGAACCCGTTCAAGCAGGTGATCAAGGACGCCGGGGTCAAGCTCTCGGAAATCAACCACGTGGTGCTGGTCGGCGGCTCGACCCGGATGCCGGCCGTGGTGGACGTGGTCAAGGAGCTGACCGGCGGCAAGGAGCCGAACAAGGGCGTGAACCCGGACGAGGTCGTGGCCGTGGGCGCCTGCCTGCAGGCCGGCGTGCTCAAGGGCGAGGTCAAGGACGTCCTGCTGCTGGACGTCACCCCGCTGTCGCTGGGCATCGAGACCAAGGGCGGGATCTTCACCAAGCTCATCGAGCGCAACACCACGATCCCGACCAAGCGCTCGGAGATCTTCACGACCGCTGACGACAACCAGCCGTCCGTGCAGATCCAGGTGTTCCAGGGCGAGCGGGAGATCGCGGCCTACAACAAGAAGCTCGGCATGTTCGAGCTGGCCGGGATCGCCCCGTCGCCGCGCGGCGTGCCGCAGATCGAGGTCACCTTCGACATCGACGCGAACGGCATCGTCAACGTCTCCGCCAAGGACCTGGGCACCGGCAAGGAGCAGCGGGTCACCATCTCCGGCGGCTCGGCCCTGGCCAAGGACGAGATCAACCGGATGATGGAGGACGCGGAGAAGTACGCGGAGGAGGACGCCAGGCGGCGGGACGAGGCGGAGACGCGCAACCGCGCTGACACCCTCGTCTACTCGACCGAGAAGTTCCTGCGCGAGAACGATGAGAAGGTCCCCGGCGACATCAAGTCCGAGGTGGAATCCGCGCTCGCCGATGTGCGGAAGGCGCTGGAGGGCACCGACCTCGACGAGATCAAGTCCGCGACCGAGAAGGCGGCCCAGGTCAGCCAGAAGATGGGCACCGCCATCTACGCGCAGTCGCAGCAGCAGGCCAGCTCCGCCGAGGGCGGTGCGGCCGGTGAGGGCGGCGACGCGGCCGAGGGTCAGCAGGACGACGAGGTCGTCGAGGCCGAGATCGTGGATGAGGACAAGCCGAATCAAGAAGGTGGCGCCGCCTGATGAGTTCGCCCGAAGAGTCCAACACTGGACCGGTGATCCGCGACCGGCGGCGCATCGACCCGGTGACCGGCCAGGTCAAGCAGCCGGGCATGGCTGCTGAGGGCCATTCCCCGCCGGGGGGGTCTGGGGCCACCCGGGGCTCGGGGGTGTCCCCCGGCCAGCAGAGTGTCCCCCCGGGCCAGCAGGGCAGGCCGCGGGCCGGCAGGCACGCCGCTTCCCGGCCGGGCGGGAGCTCTTCCCGGCCGGGCGGGACCTCCGCGGCGGGCGGCCCTGGCGG